>CAYFOB010000096.1:0-10328 GCA_964344525.1 uncultured Thiomargarita sp. | reverse complement strand
ATCTTTCTCGTTTTCTGAAAAAGACTTTTCATTTTTTCCAAAACAGCCTCTAAGACTTTTTCGCTCATGTGGGTAAACAGGTGAAAAAATGTTGTACATCATTTTGACAACCACGTCCTTATTGGGATTTTATACCTTGTTTAAAATGGTTTCACCTATTTACCCACATGAGCGGACTTTTTTCTTGTAAACCTTTAATTAAATTTTCTGCCGCTTCTTGTTCCATCTGCATTCTTGCTTCTTTAGCATATGATCCCATGTGTGCCGTTAAAACAACTTGCGGTAATGAAATGAGCTGTCCTTTATAAGGTTCCTCTTCAAAACTATCTAACCCAGCACCTGCTAATTGCCCTGACTGCAAAGCAGAAAAAAGAGCTTGTTCATCTATCAATCCACCTCTCGAAGTATTGATTAATATTGCTCCTGATTTCATCAAAGCTAATTTTTCTGCATTAATGATGTGATGAGTAGAAGTTTCCTCATAAGGCAAATGCAGTGTAACAACATCAGCCTGTTTTAAAATGTCATCCAAAGAACAATAAGTAAAATCAGCTTCAAGAGAAACGGCCTGTTTATCATAAACAATCACTCTAGCACCAAAAGCGTGTAACAACTGAGCCACTCTTTTTCCAATACGCCCATATCCTATAACACCCACAGTTTGTGCAGCTAATAGATTGCCCATCAGCGCTTTCCATTTTCCTGCTCTAATATTACGATCAACTTGTGCAATTTTCCTCAACAAATTTAGGATAATACCTAAAGTCAATTCAGCTACTGCGACGGTGGGTGCTCCTGGCGTATTATAAACTGGTATATTTAATTCTTGTGCAGCATTAATATCAACACTATTCATGCCAATACCACAGCGTGAAATCACTTTTAAATTTTTAGCGGCTGTTAAGACTGCACGAGTTAATGGTTCTACGCCAGCAATGATGCCAACCACCTCATCTTGCAATAATGTCATGACTTCAGCTTCGGTTAAGCGTCTGCCATAAGGATTAAGCAATAATTCAAAACCATTCTGTTTTAGAGTATTGAGATGTTTGTTATTTTCTGTATTAAATGATGAAGTAGATATTAATATTTTATTAGGCACTAGCAGCTCCCTCATGTTTTTTTGCCCAAATCCAACAATGAGAACTCAAGCAATGTTTTGCCAAAAATGCTTGAAATTCATCCCTCGCCTTTTCTCCTCGTTGCAATAGGGTACGTTCAAATCGACTCATTTGTAGGGATGGATTTTCTTTGATCATATTTAAAACAATATCAACATCCAACTTACCCGGTGTCATCACCTTAATATCAGTAAATCCAGCTCGCTTAAATAATAGCTCAAAACCATCAACTGACATAAAATTAATATGATGTGGTGGTGAAATACTTTTTGAATTTTCCCAAAGAACTTGAATATCAAAACCTTCCACACCAAGCCCACTAACAAGCGCATAACCACCGGGTTTAATTAATTGATGTAAAGCCGTGATAAAGATAAACGGATTATGCACATGCTCAATGACTTCAAAACAGGTTAATAAGTCTGCTTTTTCTGCCCATGTTTTAATGGCGTGTTCAGCTACCGTTTCAAGCACTTCTATACCTTTCTTTCGACAAACTTCAGCCAATGCAGCCCCTGGCTCAACAGTATAAACATTGGTTTTAGGATATTTTTCACGCCATAAAGTAAGAAACGTTCCATAACCTCCTCCTATATCTATTAAATCGTTAGGAGAAAAGTTATTTTCTGCACATAATGAACTAATCTGTTCCACTCTAGGAACAAATATTTTAGAACGCCTCACTTCAGCCACTGCTGGGAAAAAAATATTTGCCCAATAATTGGAAGAAGGAGAATCATTATAAAACTTTTCAAACTCTGCCAAAGGGGGACGTGGGGACTGATAAAGTGTAGCGCATTCAGTACATTCTACATAATCAAAACCAAATTTATTAAAAGCTTTTAAAAATAATGCAGAACCACAAGCAGGACAGGGTATTGATTGACGGTTAGATGGTTCAAAATAGACTTTTGCATCTTTCGCACTTAATTTTAAATACTCTTGAAATAAATCTGCTGGGCGAATTTCGGCTTCTTTCATGGTAAAAGTTTTAGTTTCTTTTTTTAATTAATTTTGCTGGCACACCACCAACAATAGAATAAGGTTCAACATCTTTTGTAACAACACTGCCAGCCGCAATAATTGAATGCGAGCCAATTTTGACATTGCGCGTTATCACCGCATTAGCTCCAATCCAAACATCATTATCAATAATTATTTCTCCACCTGCATGTCCTTGTTGAATAATTGGAATATCAATTGATTGATGAGCATGATCACTTGCCCTTATAACCACATTTTGTGCAATCAACACATTATCACCTATAACTATTTTGCCTTTATTAGAAGCATCGATACATGTATTTGAATTAATACTTATATTGTTTCCTAATTGTAAAAATCCTTCATTATTTGCATGAATAGAAGATAATCTCATAATTGAGATGTTGTTCCCTAGTTCTATTTCCCCCCCCCATTGTATGGTTATAGAGAAACCTTCGGAAATAGATAATTTTGCTCCCACCTTTTTGACTTTTCTTTTTAAGAACCAACTTCTCAAAATACGCCCTGTGTAGCCAGGTATATTAAAAACAATGTAATCCAGAAAAGTTGTAAATTCCAATAATAATTTCTTAATAAAGTGAGACATTATGTTTTAATTGCAAAAACTAACATGTGAGAAGAAAGATTGTTTTTCGCCAGAAATTCCTGAAAACTGGCATCCATTTCTGGACGATTTAGAGCATATAAAAAATCCAAAAATTCATTATTGCCCTTTAAATTGAAAACTTTTTTATCTCTTTGCCGCCGAATTATTTCAACATCTAAGATACCTGGCGTTGTTATTTCGAAAATTTTAAAACCTACCTTGTTTAGTAAGAATTTAATAGAACTTGGATTAAAATACTGAATATGTTCAGGCGGAGTAATATTTTCTGTCTTGTCTTTCAAAATTTGAAAGTCAAAACCTTCTCCATTTGGTGTTGACAACATTAATACCCCACCAATTTGTAAGGCTTTAAAACATTTTTTAACAAAATCGTAAGGACTAAAAACGTGCTCAATTAAATCATTAAAAACAATACAATCAATTTGATCTTCATCAAAATCTGAAATCGTGCCTTTATGTGTATTAAGTCCTTGGGCTTGACATGCATCAACACAATCCTTGCTAATATCAGAAGCGATAACTTGTTTAAATATGTTTTTTTCTAAGACAGCTTTTGAAAAATTTCCATTACCAGCCCCCAAATCCACAAACAATCCTTTTTTGTTATTGACCGCATTAATTATTTTTGCTAATTTTTCAACTCTTGGAAGATGTTGTAAATATTTTCTGTCATTATTTGTTTTAACTAAAACTTCCGTCCAAAAATGAGGAGCCTCATATTCGGTATAATATTTAAACAGCAAAGATTCTGTTGGGCGAGGAGACACATAGAGAGTTTTACATTCCTTACACTTTAAATGTGCAAACCCATATTTACGAAACTCAAATGTGTTATTTTCTAAGTGACAAGCAGGGCATGGAACGTCAACAAAATTTGCTTGTTCTTCTAAAAAAAACGCCTCGCCTGATTTTTCTCGCAGTAGGAGTGCTTTTTCATGTAAATCATGAGGACGCATTAAGTCAATATTTTTCATAGATTACTCCGTGTGATATAGGAATCCTAAATAAATAGACATTAGACATTATCGTTCATTACAAAAATTTCAAAAAAAAATCCATGTAGGGCTCCATTGCTACGCGTCATCCACCAAAAATCTCTAAAAATTGGTGGATGACTTATCCACCCTACATGGATTTTTTTTTATTTCGGATAATGTCTAATGAATTATTAATCCTACACACCAAAGGGGTTAAATGGTGCGTAGGACGCACCCTACAATTACCTATTTTGTGGTATTTTTGAATCCAAAATTTATTTTGGGCTACTACATTGCCAAAATACCTGAAAACTTATAGTTCAGTGCTTACTAGGCAAGCGTGGGAACTAGTGCAGGATGGCGGAAATTTCCAGGCCACCTACACTCGAAGCAGAGCTTCGATGAATGCATTCCCAAGCAGGAGCTTGGGAACGAGAATAAATAGGTTTTCTCGTTCCCAAGCTCCCGCTTGGGAATGCATGCCCCGAAGCTCCGCTTCGAGTGGCCTGGAAATTTCCGCCCTCCGGCACTAGAACAAATTTTGCCAATGCGTAAGTCCTAATATTTATAACTGATGTTACGCAGCATCCCACGCAAAGCGTTGCTTTGCATTCCAATTGAATTTTTTTGGAGTGCAAAGCAACGCTTTGCGTGGTGCTTAGAACGAGGGTGCGCAGCATCAGTTTATAATATTAAGTTTATGTCAATAGATTTTTATCTACCACAAATTGATCAATTTGGTAAAAAAAAGATTTTAATGTTTCTCTTTTATCATAAATTTTATTGATCAGATAACTTATTTCTTCACTATCATCCTCATATTCATGAGTTAACGAATTTCTAATATTTCTGAGTTCAATCCAAGTATTTGTGTCAGAAATTAATTCTAATTTCTCCAAACGATTTAATATATCAAGAAATGGTTTATTTTCAACTTCCTCCTTTAAAACCAGTAAAATCGTTTTAAATAATTTTTGCCCAATAGCATCCTGTAATTTTAAAAACCTAAATAAAAATTGATCAATATGTTCTACTTCGTCTTCATCTAAACAATCATAACGTGATTGATTTAATGGCATAAAAGGAGCCATTTTTCTTGAAGAACTATCCATTCGTTGGATATGTTTTTGACATTCATACAATATTTTCTTTAATCTTTCTATGTCAACATTCATAATTCTATCCCCTCTCTTAAAGCAATCTGTTCTATTGCTCTATTTTTATCCTTTGAAATAACCACATCAATTTTTTGCTCACCTAAAATCTGATTTAATTGAGCTAAAAATTGTATTTTTTTATCAAAGAGAGAGGCATGATTTTTATCAAAAACATCTATATACAAATCTATGTCACCTCCTCTTTTAGTATCATCAGTACGACTACCAAAAAGATAAATTTTGGTTTTTTGCCCGAAAATTTCTAATCCTTTTAATTTGATTGTTTTTTTATAAAAATTTGATAATCTCATTGTTGTTTAGTAACTCATGTTACGCATCCTTGTTGCCTTGGCGCGAATAAAAATTGAGTACAACGGATTTTGGGAATAGTGACAACGGATTTATTTTTGGCACGATTCAATCCGTTTATTCCCAAAATCCGTTGTATTCAATGAGATTGAAAGGGAGCGCGTAACATCAGTTAGTCATTGATGTTACGCATTTTAGTTCCAAGCACCACGCAAAGCGCTGCTTGGAACGAAAAAAACCCCATGCAAAGCGCTGCTTGGAACGAAAAAAACCTCAAATTTTGTTCATTGCCGCACTTTGCCTGGTTTTTTGGAGTGCAAAGCAGCGCTTTGCGTGGGGGGCTTGGAACGATAGTGCGTAACATGACTTAGTCAGTTAAATTCGTTTATTTTGAAAAAATTAAAATTACGCAACATAACTAAGCCTTAATTCATCACTTTCCATTAATTTAACCACATTTTCCAAATCACGCTGAGTATCCACACTAAGCGTTTGATAATCACTCATCACCATTCTCACCTGATCCCCATGCTCCAATATCCGCATCATATCCACAGATTCTATCACCTCCAAAGGAGTTGGGGGTAAAGCATTAAACTTTAACAAGTAGTCTCTCCTAAAAGGTATGATACAAACTTGTTTCAACATAGGTACTTGTTCAACCCCTTTTTTACGCGAAGGAATTGGTTCTCGTGAAAAATATAATGCATTATTTTGTCCATCAACAACAACTTTGACTTCATTCGGATCTTCAAATTCTGCCACGGTTTGTAAATGAGCCATTAAATTGACGACATTAACCGTTTTATCTTCAAGCAGAGGCGCAACAGCGTGTTCAATCATTTTAGGATAAACCATGGGCTCATCTCCCTGAATCATCACCACAATATCAGTTTTATTACCTGTTTGCTGTTCAATTTTGAGCATGGCTTCTGCTGTTCGATCAGTGGCTCTTTCGTGAGTATCAGCCGTCATAATGCACTTGGCACCGATACTATCTGCATAGAGCTTAATTTCTTCGTCACAAGTAGCAATATAAACTTCATCCAAAGCATTACTCATTTTGCAACGGTGGAAGACGTGCCCTACCATTGGGATGTCATGAATTTTTGCTAAAGGTTTTCCAGGAAAACGGCTGGACGCCATTCTGGCTGGAATAATGCCGATTGTGTTCATAGTTGGTACCGTTTTATCTTCAAGCATGGGCGCAACAGCGTGTTCAAAATTTAGCATTTATAAGCAAACTATTGATATTCCCTTATTTTCATTAAAAAATAATCAAATATTCTATCATATTCAAACCATTGTTATACTCAATTTGTAATATTTTTTATTTTTATTATAAAAATAAAAAATATTTATATCACTACTTGTTGGGGACTGCCAAAATTTCTTGTTATATAATGTCGCTTTTTTATAAATCTGAAAAGGTCAAAACATTGATGTATCATATTGAAGAACTTTCCAAAATTCTTAAATTAAGTTTTAAGTGGCATGGTGCTAGGATTGATTTTCTCGCTAAATTTATTGTAGCACTGATTATAGCTCGTTCGGTCAACTTAACTAAAATTGCTGAAGCTTTTGCTGGTACAGCAAAAATAGAGTCACACTATAAAAGATTACAACGTTTTTTGAAAGGGTTTAAATTAGATTTTGTACAAATAACTCGTTTTGTATTAAATCATTTTCCAATGGAAGAAGGTATTATTCTTGCATTAGATAGAACGAAAATACTCAGATTTCTAATTCAAGAGGACAGAAAGTAAATGCTTTTACCTTATTCAGAAACTTAAGACCAGGGGAAATTAGAAGACTTTCATGTAAACGCCTGCGTTTGTGGGCATCCTTTATACGTTGTTGGTTTAAAACAAGATAATGGTGAATACGTCATTATTGCTACGACAGATTCTCCGGAAATGGCCTTAGATGATTATAGGGAACAAAGGAACATTGAAACTCTATTTGGTTGTTTAAAATCTCGTGGATTTAATTTAGAAGATACTCATCTGACTGATTTAGATCGTCTGGAAAAATTAATGGGCCTTTTAACAATCGCTTTTTGTTGGGTGCTATTAACCGGTGAATGGCGTTTTGAACACAAGCCTATTCGTATTGGTAAACATGGTAGATATGTCAAAAGCGTTTTCCGTTATGGTCTTGAGCACATGAAAAATATTTTCATTAATGCTTCAATAAAATTAGATGAGTTACATCAAATCTTTTCCATTATCTTACCGAAAGCAGGTTCACCAGAATTATTTTACATGACATGTTAGAACGTAATTATTCATGAGATCTCTCATAGTTAAATATGCTATTAATATCAATTAATTCACTTTTTGTCCTGTACAAAGGTAAATTTTGTAGTGTACTACATTTGTTGTATCTGCGACAATCCTTGCCGACATGAAACATCCAACATCCGAATATCCAAACTATAAGCTAAAAATTTAAAACCTTGTTTAATAGATTGACGCAATTGTTCAGTGTTTGGCTCAACCACGTGTAATCCTCCTGGTTTATTCATGCTAGCCCCCCCCGTTTTAATTTTTTCTATAGCTTGTATAACATCAGAATGTTGCAATTGACCAGGCATACCCATCGAAGCTGACAGATCATAAGGTCCAATAATATATCCATCAATATTATCTACCGCAAAAATTTGTTCTAAATTGTTGACAGCTTCAATATGTTCAATCTGAACGATAACAACCGCCTCATTATCTAACCACTTACGATAATTATCAAACGTTGCCCCATAACCTTGCGCTCTTGCCAAACCAACACCGCGTTTACCTTTAGGCGGATAATAGACAGCAGCAACAGCTTTTTCAGCGTCTGCTTTAGAATTAACCATAGGAACAATAATACCATTAGCGCCAGCATCCATAACTCGTTTGATTTGACTCGCATCATTATCAGTAAGCCTGACAAGAGCGGGAACACCGTGAAGATTGATAACTCTAATTAATTCTTCTGCTTCACGAATAGTGGTAACGCTGTGTTCCAAATCAACTGTCAGCCAATCAAAACCGGCTTTAGCCATAATTTCTGCAATGGCAGGGTGGGCTATAGTGATCCAAGAGCCTATTGTTAGTTGGTTATTAACTAATTTTGATTTTAGATTCATAGAAAAAACGGTTGCGCTTTTTTATTTCAATTTTAGTAATGGGAGATTAGGCGACTTTGGTCTTGGGCACAAACTTTGCAGATTACAATCAATAAATCCAGTTCTTCCAATACCAATTGTCCAATTAAAGGCTCACATAATGGGGGCCAATTACACAATCAGTCACCATAGTTCGGTTAAGGATTTGTGCAAAAATAACTTGAACATTAATCAGCAATAATTGTATAATTTGAGCATGTTAAATAAAAAAATGCTTGAATCTATCAAAATAAAGTATCAATCCTTAAGTCCATATTTAGATGAGCACAGTCGACGTATCTGGGCTGCAACAGAAGCTTATTCATTGGGACATGGTGGTATTACTCAGATTGCGATCATTACCGGCTTATCTAGAACAACTATTCATGCTGGTCTTAAGGAATTAAAATTACCAAACAATGGTAAGAAGTCTCAAGGTGTACGTCAACCTGGTGGAGGTAGAAAGAAAATTACCGAAACTGACCCAACATTAATTCAAACACTTGAGTCTTTGTTAGAATCAACCACTAGTGGTGATCCAGAATCTCCATTACTCTGGACTTGTAAAAGTCTTACAAACTTGACTATTGAACTTCAAGAAAAAGGACATTCAGTAAGCCGACGAACAGTTGGTAGCTTACTTTCTCAACTTGGATATAGTTTGCAAGCTAATAGAAAAACAAAAGAAGGTAGTAATCACCCAGATCGAGATGCACAATTTTTACATATTTCCAAAACTGTCAAAAGCTTTCAATTAAAAAATCAACCGGTTATATCAGTAGATAGTAAAAAAAAGGAACTTATTGGTGAATTTAAAAATAATGGTAAAGAATGGCATAAAAAATCACAATCACCAAAGGTTAATGTTTATGATTTTGTTGACCCCCAATTAGGCAAAATTGCTCCTTACGGTGTTTATGATATGTTTGCAAATACTGGTTGGGTAAATGTTGGAATTAGCCATGATACAGCAGAATTTGCTGTAGAATCTATCCGTCGGTGGTGGTATGAAATGGGAAAATATCTTTATAAACACGCTACTGATTTACTTATTACCGCAGATTGTGGAGGAAGTAATGGTTATCGTGTAAGATTATGGAAGTTTGAATTACAAAAGCTTGCTAATGAACTTGGGCTTATTATTCAGGTTTGTCATTTTCCGCCTGGAACAAGATCATTACATAAGATTGAACATCGTATGTTTTGTTATATTTCTCAGAATTGGCGAGGAAAACCTTTGAGCAGTCGACAAGTTGTTGTCAATTTGATTTCCAATACTAAAAACCGCAAAGGACTTACCATTCAAGCAAGGCTTGATGAAAACGAGTATCATACTGGAATTAAGATAACAGATGCTGACTTTCGTTTAATTACTATTGAAAAAAATGATTTTCATGGTGAATGGAATTATAAAATTTTGCCAAAATCAAGTTAATAAATGTTCAAGTTATTTTTGCATGATTCCTAAGTAAGGTAATTTCTAAGAGGGTGTGTGAAAAGTCATCCAAAAAATTAATAAAAATGGAGAATAAACCTGATGACCAGACCTTCTTATTCAAGTGACATAACAGATGAACAATGGGCTATTATAGAACCTCTTTTGCCAGTAGCAAAACAGGGCGTCCGAGAACCGTGAATTTGCGCGATAAAAACTGATGAGATCCTGGAAAAATTTTGTGACAAAGGTAAAATTACCATAGCTGGTAGGACCAAGTGCGCGTGGCACAATAGCTAAAGTCACCATTCCAACTAAACCACCGACGATATTTGTGGTTATAGGACTTACGCATTGACAAACTGAATTTTTTTTCATTATAAATATCATAGGGTTATGAAATTTTGGCAAACCCCCAAATCTACAAAAATTGAGCAAAAATGATTTTTCCCAAATTTGTAATCCCTTGTGTTTAAAAGGGATCATAAAATTTGTCATCTGTCAATGCGTAAGTCCTATAGCTTTTCAGAAAAAGATGTTGGTCTTTAATTTTAATTTTGGCTATAATT
>CAYFOB010000095.1:7607-10471 GCA_964344525.1 uncultured Thiomargarita sp. | reverse complement strand
GAAAAAACAGGGTGAAAAACAAACCACAAAATAATTTCAAATTTAACACCCCACTTTGCGACTAAGACTGCGTAACATCAGTTAGTAAATGCTTAGATTTTGAACTGTGATTGATATGATGAGGGTGTTGATGCTTTCATCACCTTTCATCATGCTTCCCACACCAGCAAAGCGGCTGCTTGTGAACAAGGCTGCGTAACATGAGTTAAAATTAAAAAAGTTCCAACCAAGCCGTCCGAGTTTCAATAAATCGTATGAGTGTCATTCTACCATCAGTAGCAGCGGGAGAAAGGCGATAATGACTGTCAGAATCTCGTGGAAATAAGTTTGCAATCAAACTCAATTTTTCATCAGGTGTGTACACCAGCAAAAATGCTTGTTTGAAGTTGATGTCGATAAATCGCTCTAAGCGATATTGAGGCCAAAGGATCCGTAAATCCTGCAAAATCAATATATCTTGCGTTTTTGTGTACTTCTTGACACGGTCGCGAAATGCATCAGGAATGTTTTTGGCATTTCCAGTGGGATGGGTTAAAATATATTCATAAAGTTCGTTTTTTTCTGTCACCGTGGGAATATCCAGCGCAGTGAATTGGAGTCCCTGAAGATTGTTCTCCGATTGTTGATGGTAATATTTACTGGCTGTCGGTGATAGCCATAGTATAACAAATTCCTTATTCTGCGTTGCAGAGAGATATAAAGCTTGTGGCAAACTGCCTATTTCGTAACCAGCTGTAATCGCTTCGCCACGGACAAATTGGACACTCATATTATCAGCTATAAGTGAATTGAAGAAATGCTTGCCAAGTTCACTCAAACCTCGCGTAGAAGTCACACCTTTATCAAAAGCCAACAACACATCAACCGGTGGCAGTGAACCATCGTCACGACGAGTAAAAACACGACTTTGAATCCCCAAACCAAATTCCTCCCCCCATTCTCGCAAAACAACTTGATTAAGCAAGCTAAAAATACTTTGACGATTGCTGTATCTAACTAAATCTGAGCTACCATCAAGATTGCTTAGGGGATGCGCCCCCCCAATTAATAGCACTTTTGCTTGCAAACGCTCAAAAAGTGCAACCGCGTATTCAAAACTGTTACGCTCGTAAAGAGGACGTGGCGCTTGAACCATATAATTTTGCCCGTCTCCCAAGCGAAATACCCCAATATCGGCGTTCAAGCCCCTCGCTTTTTTCTTCTAAAATCAAATAATCCTGATTGGTATGTCGCTGCCGATAATGTATAAGCCCATAACCAACAGTAGAGGCCGCCCCTGCGATGAGTCGCAATTGTTCTAAGCCCCTGTCGCTCCAATCTCCAGCCTGATATTCAGAGCGTGCTGTTTTGATTAAAGGCGTGAATACCTCTATATCAAAAAACAACAATTGTTCTGGCGTGGGCGGCACATATAAATTAGTCCCTCTCGGCGCAATTTGTGCTTTGCCACTCAACAACCAATCTTGCAAATAACCATCAATGCGCTCATCACGCACTTCCAAAGGGATTGTCAATTCACGAATTTGGGTAAACAAAAGTTTGATAATATCATCACGGTAGATAAATAATTCGGTAAAGCCTTTATAGGTCATATCCCGTTGTATATTGATAACAGGTGGATTTGTCCATTCGATCACATACTTACCAACCAATTGTTCAAGCGCTGACAAATCCAGTGCCTTTGGTAAACTTTTTTTGACCCATAAACTGCTGCTGGATAATGGCGCTAATTCATTATTCCTTTGATTTTGATAGATTTGATTCAAAATGCGCAAACTCTTTGGTGTATATGCACGTACTTGCAATACATTTTGATGTGCATTGAGGCGATGAAAAACTTGAAAAAAACTTTGATAGTTTTTCAACATATCTGAAGCATCATTTTTATTGGCCATTCTGGCTGAACCCGCAATCGCCAATGCGCCACCTTGCATTCGTGTAAACAAGATAGCACCCGCCTCTATTGTACCCCACTCATCTAACGATGCTGGTACTTCAATCAGTAAACCGTCTTTACCCTCTAAGTCCAGTACATAAATCCCCCAATGACGTTGAGGCGTATTTTCTGTCAAATAAATATAACGCTGCTGTACCAGCCGGGTTTGATAATTCACTTGGGTAAAATAGGCAGCCGCTTGTTGCAACAATTTTGCGTCACGATGCTGTCGATACGCATGTAAGTTTTTCAACCCATTTTGAAAAGAGTCAATTTCATGGGGTAATGGTCTGATAAAACTATTGGGGGCTTTGCCTTGGTATAAATCAATTTTATCTAGATAAATCAGCTCCATCAGATGGTTTTTAGACTCCTCCTTGACACGAGCACTGGCGAGTGTGTTGGCAGTTAACACGCTACCAGGCAACTCAAGCCACAGCGTCATGACAAAACCAAAAAAACTAGCGAGTACAATGCCAGTTAAGGATATTTGTAAAATAGCACGAGTCATTCTGGGTGCAATTTGTTTGTCGTGCATTTTGATTGCTATCAAGGTGGACAACAAATAACCAAAAGCGTAATGATCGGTGATTTTTACCTCAGGCATAAGCCATAGCAAGACATATCCTAACGCTATCTTGTAAATAATAGGTGACAATCGCTTCAACAATAATAACAACAGCAGCCCAAGGAGTAAGAATCACCAATGGCACAACATATCCGGGCACAACGAGCCCAGAAAGTACCCAACCAAGGCGTAGATTGAAGTAAGCAATAATAAAAACACCAATCCATACAGTTGTAATAACTGAACTTGATAAGCCACCTTGGGGAAAAATAGGAACTGGGAAAATATCAAAAGGCATAAAATATAGAAAACGTTTTTTATTTAGAGGCTGTTTTGGAAAAAATGAAAAGTCTTTTTCAG
>CAYFOB010000095.1:6511-7597 GCA_964344525.1 uncultured Thiomargarita sp. | reverse complement strand
ACGCTTTGCGACTATGGTTTGTGAACAAGAGTGCGTAACATCAGTTATTTACATTGACACAACATAGTCCTTTTTTAGATACTAATGTTATACGCTCTTGTTCCCTAGCCAACAAAACAGCAAAGCGTTGCACTCCAACCTACAAAAATTGGAGTGCAAAGCGGCCGCGAAGCAACTTGCGAACGAGGATGCGCAACATTACGTTTCATTAGTCCATCATTTATTTGAATAATCATGCGTACTTTAATTTATTTGTTTATCTTATTTTTTGTGTTGTCTTGCAACAAATCATCTCCAGTCAAGGAGGAGAAGCCAGCTGTTGCCTCAGAACCTACCATCCAAGATTCACTCAAGGCAGCTGAACGCTTAAAAGAGCAAGGAGAATATCAGCAGGCAGCCTATGAGTATTTGCGAGCAGCCGCACAAGCCCCTCCCCCAGAACAAAACGGCTACCAACTTTCGGCAATAAAAGCTTTTATCAAAGCTAATAGGGTGCGCGAAGCCCAAGCCGAATTAGAAAAATTTAATATTGGCAAAAATTATGAGTTGGAAATGCCACTTGAATTTGTACACATCAAAATCGACTTAGCTGAACAACGTTCTAGCCAAGCTTTGGAACGGCTTCAAGGCATAAAACGGAGCGCATTGCCGGTGCCCTTGCAACAGGCGCATAAACAATTACATATTCAAGCGTTAATTGCTAATGGTCAAGCGTTGGAAGCGGTGCGCGAATGGGTCACATTCGAGAATTTAAGCAAAGAAAATCAACAACATTTGTGGCGCACTCTCTCTTCCCTTGAACTTCGCTCGCTTCAGCAAGAAAAACAAGTGCCAAATGATATTTATTCTGGCTGGATAGCGCTTGCATTGTTGGAAAAAATTTCCTCCAAAAAACACTTGCCACAAGCAATCAATAATTGGCGATTGCGTTTTAAGGATCATCCAGCCAAGCAATATATTGTACCCACTTTGGTGCAAAATACACCAACATCACCTCAACGAATTGCTTTATTTTTGCCACCGGTTGACAGTCGATTTGGTGTTTTTGGTGAAGCCGTCAAAAATGGCTTTTTGGTAGCGGCTGGC
>CAYFOB010000095.1:0-6455 GCA_964344525.1 uncultured Thiomargarita sp. | reverse complement strand
GGTCCTTTGCAAAAAGAAACTATCAGGGTATTGGCTTATAACCAACCCCAATTACCAGTTCCTACTTTAGCCCTAAATCATTTAGAAACACCAGCATTCACAGGCAACCTGTATCAATTTGGCTTGTCACCTGAAGATGAAGTGAAAGAGATAGCAACCCGCGCTTGGACAAATGGTCACAAATCACCCTTGATATTAGCACCAGATGGGAGCTGGGGAGAGGGGATAGCTAGGGCATTTCAAAATGAGTGGGAAAAATTGGGTGAACAATTAACAACTCCCCCCATCATTTATAGCGGCAACTATCAATCTGAAGTCCCAGAAGAATTGCGGAAGGTAGGGCCAACGGACATGGCGTTTATGGTGGCTCTTCCCCAAATGGAAATGGCGCAGAAAATTCGCCACTTTTTGACTTTGGCCCTTGGTAACAATTTACCCATTTACAGCATTTCTCGTGTGTATGGTGGCACACCTAACCCAAAACGTGATGCTGGGCTAGAGGGCGTGAAGTTTGTGAATATGCCATGGGTGTTAGCGCCTGATAAAAAGGCAGTACAATTGCAACGTACTTTGCAACAGCAGTATGGTCAGGATAATATGGACAAATATAATTGGTTATATGCATTAGGTGTTGAAGCCTACCATTTGTTAGCAAAACTCCAAGGATTGAGCAGCCATCAATGGCAAGGTCAAACGGGACATTTATCCATAAACAACATGGGAGAAATCCATCGTGATCAATTGCCTTGGGCACATTTTGTTGGTGGCAAAGTGCGAATCAATAAATAACTTATGAAATTATGATATGACTTTTTCTCGTGGACAATGGGCTGAGGAACTCGCCCATACCTACCTATGCGAACAAGGTTTACTTCCTTTAGAGCGTAATTTTCGTTGCAAAAGGGGAGAAATTGATTTGATCATGTTTGATCATGACATTTTAGTGTTTGTGGAAGTACGTTACAGAAAGAGTCAATCTTATGGTGGCAGTTTGGAAAGCATTAACGCCCGCAAACAGCAACGAATATTAACAACAGCGACTTATTATCTGCATACCCATCGTTGGGCACATCAACATCCTTGTCGTTTTGATGTTGTGTTGCTCAGCGGAACAACAGATAATCCACAATTGCGTTGGATAGCAGATGCGTTCAGATAAAACGGTATTTCCACAGATTTATCAATGAGATATCATTAAATAAAATATGAGGAAAAACAAGTATTTATTTGAATTTAATCGAAAAATTATTTCATAACACAGCATTTTTGCGTACAATAAAATCTGTTTTGATGGAAAAAAACAGGAGAGGTTATGAAACAACGCAGTTTATACCTAATACATTATTTATTGATCAGCATGATGTCCTTTAGTGTCTATGCTGACAAGCTGAGCCAACAGCGGGTGCGATTTGAAAGTGCTTATGAGGCACTCCAAACCAAAAATTTTAAAAAGTTTCGACAATTATCCGCCAGTTTGCAAAATTATCCGCTTTATTACTTTCTGCACTACCAATATCTCAAACAGCGATTAAAAAAAGTACGCTCTTCAAAAATCAGAACATTTTTAAGACGCTATGGCAACACTTATTTTGGGGAATCATTGCACCGTGATTGGCTAAAGCAATTAGCCAAACGGGGGCATTGGAAAACTTTTATGTGGGAATACACGCCCCAAAAATCCACAGAATTGCAATGCCATTATGCACAGGCGCGCTTGAAGACCAAACAAAATAGGCAAGCCACTATCAATGACGCGAAAAATTTGTGGCTGGTTGGAATTTCACAACCCGAAGCTTGCACGCCGGTGTTTAATTATTTATATCGACGTGGTTTGATCGATGATGCCCTCGTTTGGGAGCGCATTCGTTTGGCGATGAATAGGGGGCAGCTGGGCTTAGCCCGCTATCTCGCAAAACGCCTTGATCCTCTTGAGAGCGTTTGGGTCACTCATTGGCAAGATATGCACAAAAAACCGGCGCAAACACTTGCTCAATTTGAGGGGCCTGATATACCTGTGGTACGTCAAATTGTTTTGCATGGGATTAGACGTTTAATGAGAAAACAATTTGAACTTGCTAATGATTATTGGGAAACTTTTCAACGTCGCTATGATTTTTCGGTACAACAAATTGGCGAAATGCAACGTGACCTCGCACTTGCTGGTATCAATCATCCACAAGCCCTAAAATGGCTCACTGCTGTTAATAAAAACTATCTCAACAAAAAAACAAGCCATGCCCGTATCAAGTTGGCTTTAAAAACACAAGATTGGCATGCTGTGATAGATTTTATTAGGCAAATGTCTGCCAAAGAACGAAACACTTTGCAATGGCGCTATTGGTTTGCGCGTGCTCTTGAGCAAATTGGGAAATCAGCACAAGCCCGACGTATCTATAAAATGCTTGCTAAAGAACGTGATTACTATGGTTTTTTAGCGGCTAAACGTATTAGTGCAAAATATCGGATGCAGCATCGTTCTATTATTGCCACAAAAGCCAAAATAGCGCAATTGATGAAAAAGCCCAGCATTGCTGGTGCTTATGAATTTTATCAGCTTAGTCAACAAGAGCCAACATGGAATCTGAATGCACGGCGCGAATGGGGATATGCCATCAAGCATCTTTCATCTGACCAACAAGCGATTGCCGCAGCGATGGCCAGCCGTTGGGGGTGGCATAATCAAGCCATCACTGCAGCCGCTAAAGCGAGACACTATGATGATTTGGATGTACGTTTTCCATTAGCCTTTTATAACCACTTAGCAGCGGGCGCAAAACATCAAGAAATTGATTTAGCTTGGGTTTATGGCATAGTACGCCAAGAAACGGCTTTTTGGAGCGAAGCCCGTTCTCATGCTGGCGCCTTGGGTTTGATGCAATTAATGCCCAGGACGGGTCAATTCGTCGCCAAAAAAATTGGCCTCAAATTGAAAAACACACAGGATATATTAGACATTGATACGAACATCAAATTAGGCACCGCCTATTTGCAACAAATGCTCGACAAATTTGATGGTAACCACATGTTGGCAACAGCCGCCTACAATGCGGGTCCAAGACGTGCCAAACGTTGGGCTGCAGAAAATGGTTGTCAGCCCGCCGATATTTGGGTTGAGCTCATTCCATTTAAAGAAACTCGCACATACGTGCGTCGAGTTTTGTTTTATACTCGTATATTTGAATATCGGCTACGTCAACAACCACGCCCTTTGCGAGTGGCGCTGCCTGACAATTGTGAAATGCTCATTGATAATCATATCAATCACATAAATTAAGAAATGTTAAAAAAAAACTTGTCAAAACAAAATAAATCATTTATGATAGCACTCCATTAATGGCAAGGTGTTTTAATCGCCTGTAAAAACAAGGGCTTACGTTTTTTTAATTTTTTTAAATTAAAAAGCCTTGCAATTTGCTCAACGTATCCTTATTATAGGGTTTAGATGTTAATTGAGCAGGTTGCAATTGTTTATAAAAAAAAAATCTTGCATTTTGATCAATATGACACCATAATTCTATTAAGCGGGAATAGCTCAGTTGGTAGAGCCCAACCTTGCCAAGGTTGGGGTCGCGAGTTCGAGTCTCGTTTCCCGCTCCAATGGCTGAGTGGCAGAGTGGCTATGCAGCGGTTTGCAAAACCGTTCCACGTCGGTTCAAATCCGGCCTCAGCCTCCATCCGATTGCCCGGGTGGCGGAATTGGTAGACGCAAAGGACTTAAACTAATTTGAGCACCTAAGGCGAAATCTTTAGGTGAATGGAGTCTAATTCGGTGAAACCTTTTTAAAAATGGCAACGCCGAGCTAAGCTTAACTCAGTACCCGAGTTGAGAAAGTGTAGAGGCCATACGGCTCCTACCTGACTAAATCCCTATCTGGGGCTTTAAAGGTAAAGACATGGTCCAGACCACAAACATATATCCTATGGCAGCGAAAGCTGTAGTTGGTAAGAGTTAAAAAAAAACTTGTCAAAACAAAATAAATCATTTATGATAGCACTCCATTAATGGCAAGGTGTTTTAATCGCCTGTAAAAACAAGGGCTTACGTTTTTTTAATTTTTTTAAATTAAAAAGCCTTGCAATTTGCTCAACGTATCCTTATTATAGGGTTTAGATGTTAATTGAGCAGGTTGCAATTGTTTATAAAAAAAAAATCTTGCATTTTGATCAATATGACACCATAATTCTATTAAGCGGGAATAGCTCAGTTGGTAGAGCCCAACCTTGCCAAGGTTGGGGTCGCGAGTTCGAGTCTCGTTTCCCGCTCCAATGGCTGAGTGGCAGAGTGGCTATGCAGCGGTTTGCAAAACCGTTCCACGTCGGTTCAAATCCGGCCTCAGCCTCCATCCGATTGCCCGGGTGGCGGAATTGGTAGACGCAAAGGACTTAAACTAATTTGAGCACCTAAGGCGAAATCTTTAGGTGAATGGAGTCTAATTCGGTGAAACCTTTTTAAAAATGGCAACGCCGAGCTAAGCTTAACTCAGTACCCGAGTTGAGAAAGTGTAGAGGCCATACGGCTCCTACCTGACTAAATCCCTATCTGGGGCTTTAAAGGTAAAGACATGGTCCAGACCACAAACATATATCCTATGGCAGCGAAAGCTGTAGTTGGTAAGAAAATCCTTTGACTTTAATGTCGTGCCGGTTCGAGTCCGGCCCCGGGTACCACTCCTCATCTTTTCCATGTACACAGCACATTTCGGGCTGAATGCCACTCCCTTTTCTATCACACCTGATCCACGTTACCTTTATTTAAGCGCTCGCCACCGCGAAGCCTTGGCGCATTTGTTATATGGTGTCAACGAAGGTCCCAGTTTTGTGTTGCTCACAGGCGAGGTTGGCACAGGCAAAACAACGTTGTGTCGCAGTTTAATTGAACAATTATCTGAGTCCGTTGATGTTGCTTTATTGCTTAATCCCCGATTTACTGCCATAGAGTTGTTGGCTGCCTTGTTTGATGAGCTGAGAATCAATTACGATCCACAAAATTATACCCTTAAAGATTTTACTGATAAGCTCACGAGCTATTTACTCACAGCGCATGCTGTTGGGCGTCGCACGGTGCTTATCCTTGATGAGGCACAAAATGTCACAGTAGAAATTTTAGAACAAATACGCTTATTAACTAATCTGGAAACCAATAGCCAAAAACTATTGCAAATCATTTTAGTGGGTCAACCAGAGCCAATAAATCGCTCGCTCGCAAAAATCTTCGCCAATTATCACAACGTATCACAGCACGTTATCATTTATTACCTCTGTCTTCAAAAGATACCAGCGCTTATATCAAGCATCGTTTAAAAATTTGTGGCGTATATACACAATTGTTTACTGATGCTGCTATACGTTTGATCTATCGTTACTCTACAGGCATCCCCCGTTTGATTAACATTATTTGTGATCGTGCCTTATTGGCTGGATATATCAATAAAAAAACTCAAATAGATGAACAAATTGTTCGTAAAGCAATACAAGAAATTCGTGGTGAAAAAAAGCGCCGCCGTCCTGCGCTCCGTTGGTTGGTAGGCATACTGCTAATTGTTTTGCTTGTTGCTGGATTAAGGTGGTTGCTTAAATTGTCACAAAAACCCGACATAATAGAGGAATCCCCAACTTCACTCAACAGCGAATCGAAGCCTGCCCCCCTAGCAATTGTGCAAACGCCACCAAATTTATTAAGCCTATTACAAACAAACAGTACGAACTTAGCTTTTCTCACATTATTTAAGCGCTGGGGCTTAACTAATAATATTGATAAAGGGGTTTGTCAACATGCTGCGACATTTGGGTTAGCTTGTTTATCAAAGGAGGGAACTTGGGAAGACCTTCGCCGTTTTAATCGCCCCGCAGCCATTAAATTAATGGTTGGAGATGGGGTAGAATCTTATGTTGTTGTGACACGCTTACAAGATGAAGTTGTTACTCTGACCATTTCGGGAAAAACCTTTGATTTTAATGTAGAGGAAATCAGTCAATATTGGCAGGGACAATTTTTACTACTTTGGCAACCGCCTACGCTACCATTTAGTGTGATAAAAATTGGTATCTCCAATGATAGCGTCATTTGGGTCAGAAAACACTTAAATATTTTTGAAGGGCGCAGTAACAATACCTTATCACCGCACTTTGATGATGCGCTAAAACAACGGATCATTGCATTTCAACAAAAGCAACAATTGATCCCAGATGGTGTAGTCGGAGAGCAAACGATGTTAGTGTTACAAGCATTTTCAGGTGAAGAACCGTTGCTGTATTCCATTTTAAAGGCTTCAACACAGGATTAACGAGGATAACAAAATGTCTTTTTTCGAGTGGGATATGTCATTGGATGTGGGGGTTGATCAAATGAACGATCAACACAAAACATTGATCAGCTTGATGGATGAACTCAATAAAAAAAACTTAGAGGCTGTTTTGGAAAAAATGAAAAGTCTTTTTCAGAAAACGAGAAAGAT
>CAYFOB010000094.1:5969-10514 GCA_964344525.1 uncultured Thiomargarita sp. | reverse complement strand
TCTAATACCTGTCGTACCAGCTTGCCTAATCCAGAATCGGCATACTTGCCTTTTAATATATTGGTATTGTAATCGGCTTCATGCATCACAGTGTAAAAAATTTGGCCTTGGGGATGAATCAGAAACAAATCATAATAACCATACTGACGAATATATTTGGCAAAAAAGTCCTCCTGTTCACCAGCCAATTTAGGCACCAATGCCTCTTCTAATTGCATTGTACTAATAATGCACCAATTGACACCAGGAATTTGCAATGGGGCATAAGCATTGAGTTCCAAATCGCCCGCATTGTTCGTTTTAATAGCAATTCCAGATTGTCCAGACAAGGCTTTATCAATTTCTTCGCCGCTTTTTTGATCACCGAACTTGGTTTGATGACTACGATAATGGGTTTCACCATCTACTTTACCTACGAGGTAAGTTTCACCCGTTTGTCCCAATCCCTCACGTTGTTGCACAATGGCATTAACGGCATCAGGCAACAAACTGAAGGCGAGGACACCAATGATTTCACCAGATTGGAATAAGGGGGCTACCAAAAAGGCAACATATTGGTTATTCGCTGGCGCGTAGGGCGAAAAATCTTGGAGGGCTATCCCTGAAAAGCCTTTCTTAAAGGCTTTATTCAAGGAACTCTTTCTTAACGCGCCTCTCAGCAAATTTTGGTCTAACTCAGCGCCTTGCTTCGCAGTGTAAACAATATGACCATCTTTCGCTATCAAGAACACATCATCGTATTGTTCCCTATATTGGCTCAATTCTTTGCCGATTTGATCATTAAGGGCTTGCCAAGAACTGTCTCCTTCTTTGTGAATCGCTTGGTTAAAGCGTTCAATAGCTTGTGCAACCGAGCTGGTTTTTGAGAAAACACCAATATCATCCAAACGTTCCTGAAAGAAACCTTCTAACTGGCGTTTATGGTTTTTCTGGATAGATTGAAGATTTTTGAAGGCTTCTTGCTGGCGGTTAGCCAACATATCTACCAAAACATGCAAATCCCCCTGGCGTTCTGCAAAAAAACTTTCAAGCTGTGCTTTCTTGATTTCACGGACACTTTCAAGTTGGTTCAACGCTTGTTTTAATAGCGCCTCTCGGCTTTCTTGCCAAGCAAAAAATCCGATAATGATTAGGGGTAATAAACAGAATAGCAGTGCTGCAACTAGCAACTTGGTACGGATTTTTAGGTTTTTCATCATTTAGTTTTTCCTAGCTTGCCAATTTGGGCTCCAAGACATTGCGGAGCAAAAACAACAAAGATCGGCTCTCCTGACCAAATTCTTCAATATCAGAAAGACAGTTGTTATAACCTAATTTAATTGCTTCCTCTTTAAGCTTTTCGCTACAATTGATAATGGTGTTGAGTGCAGTATGTAATTCATGGTTAATATTTTCTATTTGTTTGTGTTTAACAAGCTGTGAAGAACTGGTTTCTTCAGGAGTGCTTTTTTGAACCTTACTAGACTGACTTTTGTGTTGAATAAAACGCAAATAGGTATCAATTTTGGCGGTTAATCGTTCTGGATCAATGGGTTTTGTTAGGTAATCTACCGCCCCCAGATCATAACCTCTTTTCTGGAATTCTTCTGATTTATAGGCAGCCGTTAGAAAAACAATAGGGATATCTCGCGTGTTCCGTCGAGATTGGATAATTTTAGCCGTTTCAAAACCATCCATGTGGGGCATTTGTATATCAAGGATAATTAAATCCACTTGGGTGTTCATAAGGAAAGTTAAAGCGTTTAGCCCTGAATCAGCCTCAACAACATTAACATGATCAAATTCTTCATCAATGAGACTGTGCAAAGTCAGTAGGTTATTTGGATTGTCATCAACAATCAGTATCTCAATGGCTTGTGACATTTTGATTTTCCTTTAAATTAACTACAAGGATTATATTTAATACGGGCACCATCAAAACCTACATGGTTTATCCCTTTTTAAATATAATCCTTGTAGTTATTCACAAATAAGGTTACTTAGCGTGGTACCTTTTAATAAAGCGCAAATAAATATCAATTTTCTCCGTTAATTCTTCGAGATCAACGGGTTTATTGAGATAATCTATCGCCCCAAGATCAAACCCCTTTTGCTGGAACTCATCCGACTTATAGACAGCAGTCAAAAAAACAATAGGGATATGTTTCGTATTCTGCCGAGATAGGATGATCTTAGCGGTTTCAAACCCATCCATCTGTGGCATATGTATATCAAGAAAAATTAAATCCACTGGCATTTTTATAAGGAGGCTTAAAGCACTTAAGCCTGAGTTTGCCTTAATCACATTAACATGATCAAATTTTTCTTGAATCATCAGTTGCAAAAGTTCTAACACTTCTGAATTGTCATCGACAATCATTATATCGATGCTATCAGTTTGTAACATTTTATTTCTCCATTTTTACCAATTTGGGAACGAGCACATTGTTAAGCAAGTTTAACAAAGTTCTCCCCTCATGATCCATTTGTTCAATTTCGGGGAGGCAGTCATCACAACCCAGTTCTGTGGTTTCTTCCTTCAGCATTTCGCTGCACTCAATAATCGCGTTGAATGCGCTTTGTAGCGCTTGCCTGAGAACTTCTAACCGCTCGTGTTCAATAATTTCTTGTGTTTGTGGCAGTTTCGCAATGTGTTCCAAAACTTGCCGCTCAATTCTATGTTTAGGGTTAGAATGAGATTTTTTAATAAAGCGCAAATAGATTTCAACTTTGTCCGTTAACTGCTTGAAATCAATCGGCTTAGTGAGGTAATCTACCGCCCCAAGGTCAAACCCTTTTTTCATAAATTGTTCCGACTTATAAACCGCAGTCAAAAAAACAACAGGGACATGTTGCGTATTTGGGCGAGATTGGATAATCTTAGCCGTTTCAAAACCATCCATCTGTGGCATATGTATATCAAGGAAAATTAAATCCACTGGCATTTTTATAAGGAGGCTTAAAGCACTTAAGCCCGAGTCTGCCTTAATCACATTAACATGATCAAATTTTTCTTGAATCATCAACTGCAAAAGTTCTAACACTTCTGGATTATCATCAACAGCTAGTATGTTAATGGTATGTGACATTTTGTTTTTCCTTTTTATTTTTTGAATTGTGATTTCTGTGATTGATATGATTATCATCGTCGCAGGTAAAGATTATCACACACATCTCCTAAAACTAAAATCACATCAGAGATTTTAAAGCTAATAACACGCATTGGGTTGTGACCTTTCTTGTTATTATTGGTTACTCATACAAAAACAATCTAAACAACCACTTATGACCTCTAAATCAAATAAGCCGCAGCAGACATTAGAAAGTCGACCCAGCCTGTTAGCGCTGGTGCTTTGGCCGGTGTTATTCATCAGCCAGTTACTAACGGCAGCGTTATTTTCATGGCATTTGCTAGCACAATTCGATTTTGCTTACCCTTGGGCTTACCACATGCTCGCCATTGATCAGCATATTGAAAAGTTTGGTCCGACCAATCGCTTTCGCCCACACTTTGAAACCACAACCCAAGCACAGCATTTTGACTTGTTTGCGCAAATTAGTGTTGCTATTCAAAACAGCGGAAAAGGCTTTGCAAAAATTACCTACCTAACGGATAAAAACCAAACCTATACACTGCTTCGCAATGCTGAAGTTGTTCACTTACAGGATGTAGCAAATTTGGTCGATGTTTTCTATGCCGCTGGGATCGTTGCCCTACTACTACTGATAGCAACCATGGCAGTTGCCAAAACTAAACAACTGCAGCTACCCACATTAAAAGCTATTGGCTTAGGAATTGTGGGATTTATATTAGCGACCACTATTCCACTATTTGTGATTGGGCCAAAGCAGGTTTTTTATTGGTTACATGTACAAATTTTCCCACCTGATCATAAATGGTTTTTCTATTATCAGGAATCTTTAATGACCACACTAATGAAAGCCCCAGATTTATTCAGTTTTATTGGCGCGGTTATGGCCAGTATTTTTTTAATGTTCTGGGTATTGGAGATCATTGGTTTACGATTTTTACTGAAAAATAAATCGCAATAACACACCCACCGATGAGGTGGTTTTGACTTATCCTTTATTAAAAGTAATCCTTGTAGTTATTAAGGTTTTCTTCTGATTCCACCTTGTTACAAATTATCGCACACATCTCCTAAAACTAAAATCACATCTATGCCCAAACAATAGGGCCTTCACCTTGCCAAAAATTTCGGATAATGTGACATTTTAACTATAAATAAAAATTTATATTTAAAATAAATAATCGTAATAATTAAAATACTTTATATATTTGGATGTAAAAAAGATGATGAGCAAAATCACATATTCTGTTTAAATCGAATATAAACAATATGTTCACGTATTTTTTTGAACTTGTATGACCTGATCAAATTGGGGGATATTTAAAAGCACCAATCAACCAACAACTCCTTGCGTTAAAGAAAAAACGTTGATAATATACACGCCCGAATTGTGTGATTTAGTTGTTTATCCTTATCTTGCCTTTGGTTACAAAGTTTTGGCCCCTGTTTGGATATGTTTTTAGGTAGCAATTAA
>CAYFOB010000094.1:0-5959 GCA_964344525.1 uncultured Thiomargarita sp. | reverse complement strand
CTCAATGCGTCATTGTATTTGCTCTTGCCTTTGCACTGCAAAAATGGCATATAACTTAAGGATATAAAATTAATGTCAGATCGTATTAATCTATTTGATTTAAAATCCGAGAGGATTCGCACACTACATTTTACGTGGTTTGCTTTTTTCATCAGCTTTTATATTTGGTTTAACGCTGCCCCGTTAATGGTCTATATTAGAGATGCCTTGGGTTTGACATCTCAACAAGTTAAAGTGTTGATGATTCTCAACGTTTCATTGACTATTCCAGCACGTATTGCAATTGGTATGTTAGTGGACAAATTTGGTCCACGTATCATGTATTCGCTGCTGTTGTCGATTTCAGGTGTTTTATGTCTTTTGTTTGCGATGACAGACAATTTTCAACAAATGGCACTGATGCGCTTTTTGTTGGCCTTCGTTGGTGCTGGGTTTGTTATCGGTATCCGGATGATTAGTGAATGGTTTCCGCATAAACAAGTGGGTCTTGCCGAAGGTATTTATGGCGGTTGGGGTAATTTTGGTTCTGCAGGTGCTGCCATGACATTGCCAACGCTTGCTGTTGTCTTGATGAACATGTTTGATCTGCCTAAAGAAGATGTTTGGCGCTATACATTGGGCATCAGTGGCGTCGTCGCTATGGTTTATTCAGTAATCTATTACCTTGCAGTGAGAGATACACCTAAAGGCTCAACTTATTTCAAGCCTAACAAAACAGGTGCAATGGAAGTGACCAGTCCTGGTGACTTTGTACTTTATTTAGTCATGAATGTACCTTTGTATATTGCCCTGGCTGTGTTAACTTGGAAACTTGGCTTGATAGATGCCTCCCCAGACGGGAGTAAGATACCACTGCTCAATGCAACGACTACCTACGTGATTTATGGCGTATTAGTAGGCATTTACTTATTTCAAGCTTATCATGTTTATCGGATTAATAAAGACGTTTTCAAAGAACCTGTACCTGAAATTCATCGCTACAAATTTAAACAAGTGGCTATGTTGAATTTGTCTTATTTCTGTACCTTTGGCTCCGAATTAGCAGTGGTTTCTATGTTGCCCCTGTTTTTCTATAAGTTGTACAACCCTGAAGGTTCGCCGGAAGGTATGTCTATAGCCACAGCCGGCTTAATCGCTTCAAGTTTTGCTTTTGTGAATTTGGTAGCGCGTCCTGTTGGCGGCTTTTTCAGTGACACCTTTGGGCGCAAAAAAGCTTTGATGATTTTACTTGGCGGCTTGGCACTCGGCTATTTCTTGATGAGTCAGATCACTGCGGATTGGTGGATCGTGCTGGCTATTGCAGTTACTATGTTCTGTTCATTCTTTGTTATGGGGGGCGAAGGCGCGGTTTTTGCCGTTGTACCTCTCATCAAACGACGTATGACAGGGCAAATTGCGGGTATGACGGGCGCTTATGGTAACGTTGGTGCTGTTATTTATTTGACAACTTTCTCCTTTGTTTCAGATCAAATATTCTTCATTGTTATTGGTGCTTCTGCGCTAGTGGTCATGGTCATGGTGGCGATTTTTCTTGATGAGCCAAAAGGACAAATGGCGGAAGTTTTGCCAGATGGCACGGTGCAAATGATTGATGTTGGTTAAAACGTTTTATCGTTTTAAAAAATGACCAAACGCCCCTAGCCCGAACACAGAGGGCTAGGGGCGTGTTTTTTACACATTCCCCCCCTCTATCCAAGTCTGGAGGAGAATACTGAAAACTTCGTAAAAATTTGTAAATGATTGATTTTATCAACTGCAATTTGACGTAAGTTATTGAAATAATTGTTACAATATTGTAACAAGCGCGAACGATATTCATAGGTATATACACCTCCAATTTATAATACTATTATATGAGGGGTTATTATGTCAAACACTCTTTCTATTACAGTTGGTCAATACTCACAAACAGGTCGTAAAGCGAAAAACCAAGATTTTTTTGGGGTGTCAGCCCCACCTGAACCGTTGCTCACCACCAAAGGGGCTGTTGCAGTGATTGCTGATGGAGTTAGCAGCAGCGAAGCTGGGGATAAAGCCAGCGAGTACAGTGTTAAAGGTTTTTTAAATGACTATTTTAGTACGCCAGAATCTTGGACAGTCAAAACAGCTGGACAAAAAATCCTAACAGCGCTCAATCGCTGGCTATATGGACAAGGATACCATCTTTACGGAACAAATAAAGGATTGGTAACGACATTAAGTATTTTGGTCATCAAATCAACGACTGCTTACATATTTCATGTTGGGGATACGCGCATCTATCGTTTACGTGACAAGGCGCTTGAATGTTTGACTCAAGATCATCGCGTCCAAGTATCTGATGAAAAAGAATATCTCTCCCGGGCGATGGGAATTGAACTCAATATTGAAATAGATTTTCGTGATTTAGCGGTGGAAGAAGGCGATTATTTTATTTTTTCGACAGACGGAGTACACGAATACGTCAATGAAACAGACATTATCCGTTATTTACATGAAAATCTTTCTGACTTAAGTAAGGCTTGTCAGCTAATCACGGATAAGGCATATGCCAATGATAGCCCTGATAATCTCACTTGCCAGATTGTGCGGGTTGATAGCTTGCCCACCCAAGATGCTAACACTTTCTTTAAAAAATTAACAGAGTTACCCTTTCCCCCTGAGTTATCCCCAGGTATGCAATTAGATGGCTACCAAATTTTGCGCGAATTGTATGCCAGCAGTCATGTCCAATTATACCTTGCATTGGATGAAGAAACTCAAAAAAAAGTTGTACTCAAAACACCCTCCTTAAATTTTGAAGATGATCCTGCTTACATTGATTTATTCCTTCATGAAGAATGGATAGGCAAACGGTTGACTCACCCGCATGTCATGAAAGTTTATGAACAAAAACGGCAACGTCAATGCGTTTATTATGTGGCAGAATATATCCAAGGTCAAACTTTGCGCCAATGGATGAATGATAATCACCAACCGCCGCTCAGTGAAACAAGAGCCATTATTGAACAAATCGCCTCAGGACTACGGGCATTTCACCGCATGGAAATGATCCATCAAGATATCAAACCCGAAAATATTATGATCGACAAGCATGGCACCATCAAAATCATTGATTTTGGTTCTACTAAAATTGCTGGCTTGGAAGAAATTACAACCCCGCTGGATCGGGTCAACCTATTGGGCACGAGAAACTATACTGCGCCAGAATATTTGCAGGGGTACACAGGCAACCCTCGATCCGATCTTTTTTCTTTGGGGGTGATTGCTTATGAAATACTAACAGGTCATTTGCCATACGGTGAATTGGGAAAAAACCCCCAACGGTTGAACTATATTTCGGCATCTCATTACAACCCGGCATTACCGGCGTGGGTAGATTGTGCGCTCAAAAAAGCTGTTCACCCCAACCCCACTCGGCGTTATGAATCCCTGTCTGAATTTTTGTATGATCTTTCCCATCCAAGTCCATTTCCATTGCGGGAGAGAAATCCGGTGGCTTTTTGGCGAAGGACTTCAATCGCTTTTTTTATTCTCAATTTGTTGCTTTTGCTTTTCTTATTAAAAGAAATTTATTAATTGATGTGCAAAGCGCCGCGAAGCGGCGCTTTGCACAAATGCGGAAAGAAAATATATTGCTTGCTTGTCGTATTTCTAACAATCTGTCTTGATTAAGATTGTCTTTTTACTAACAAATCCTGTGACTCAAATGATCAAATTTCATAAAAAACAATAAGATATAAAAATGGTACGTTATTTGCCGATATAACTACAACAAATCCAAATTTAAAGAGCTATAAAAAAAATGAAAGAAAAACTAGTTTGTATCGGCAACGGCATGGCTGGCATGCGTACCATTGAAGAATTGCTCAAGCTTGCTCCAGATCAATATGAGATCACTGTTTTTGGCGCAGAACCTTATGGAAATTATAACCGTATTTTATTGTCTCCTGTTTTAGCAGGCGAAAAAACGGTTGATGACATTATCCTTAATGATGAGCAATGGTATCAAGACAATGGCATTACTTTATATAAAGGACACACCATCATTTCTATTAACAGAGCTAAACGACAAGTACAAAGTGCTCATGGTGTTACTGTAAAGTATGATCGCTTATTGTTGGCGACGGGTTCAAATCCATTTATGATTCCTGTACCGGGTCATACCTTGCCCGGTGTGGTCAGTTTTCGTGACATTCGAGATGTACATATCATGATTGAAGCCGCTCAGCAAAAACAACAGGCTGTCGTGATAGGTGGCGGATTGTTAGGCTTGGAGGCTGCTAATGGTTTGTATAAACAGGGCATGCAAGTGACGGTTGTGCATCGTTCAGACAATTTGATGAGTCAGCAATTAGATCAACCGGCAGCGGCTTTGTTGAGAGCTTCATTAGAAAAGCGTGGGTTAAATTTCATGATGAAAGCTGAGACGGCTGAAATTTTAGGAGAAAATCAGGTCACAAGCGTGCGCCTTAAAAATGGGCAAGAAATTCAAGCAGATTTAGTGGTTATGGCGGTGGGCATTCGTCCTAATGTTGAATTAGCAAAAAAAGCGGGGTTGTATTGTGAACGAGGGATTGTGGTTAATGATACTTTACAAACCTATGACCCACGCATTTATGCCGTTGGTGAATGTGTACAGCATCGCCAAAAATCATATGGCTTAGTGGCGCCTTTGTTTGAACAATCCAAAGTGTGTGCTAATCACTTAGCCAATTTGGGCTATTCTCGTTATGAAGGCTCTGTTACTTCAACCAAATTGAAAGTCACAGGCATTGATTTATTCTCAGCCGGCGATTTTCGGGGCAATCAAAATACTGATGACTTGGTTTTTCATGATCCAAGTCAAGGCATTTATAAAAAACTGGTTATTCAAGAGGATCGCATTAAAGGGGCAGTGTTATATGGCGACACGTTGGATGGCGCTTGGTATTTTCAACTTATGCGCGACGGCACGGATATCAGTGGACAACGTGATCGTTTACTCTTTGGGCAAGCGCACTTAGGTGACAGTGGACACGGGGTAGCGGGCGCTGCTGCCATGATGAATGATGAAGCCGAAATTTGTGGGTGTAATGGTGTTTGTAAAGGCACAATCGTCAACAGCATTGTTAAGAACAAATTATTTACTTTAGACGATGTGCGTGCCCATACGAAAGCGTCTAGCTCCTGTGGCTCTTGCACAGCGTTGGTAGAACAACTACTGGCTTTTACTTTGGGCAGTGACTATTCTGGTTCACCCAAAACCAAGCCTTTATGTGGATGTATTGAGTACACACATGATGACGTACAGCGCGTCATCAAGGAGCAACATTTAACCAGCATCCGCGCGGTTATGGATTTTATGAATTGGAAAACGCCGGATGGTTGCCATGTTTGTCGCCCTGCGCTTAATTACTATTTATTGTGTACATGGCCCAGTGAATTTAAAGACGATGCACAATCACGGTTTATCAATGAGCGTGTTCATGCCAACATTCAAAAAGATGGGACTTACTCTGTTGTACCCCGCATTTGGGGCGGCATTACCACACCGCAAGAATTGCGGACGCTGGCAGATGTGGCCGAAAAATTTGAGGTCCCCACTGTCAAATTCACTGGTGGGCAACGGATTGATTTATTAGGCATCCAAAAACAGAATTTGCCTGCGATATGGGGTGAACTCAACAAAGCAGGTTTAGTTTCTGGACATGCTTACGGAAAAGCCTTACGTACTGTCAAAACCTGTGTGGGAACAGACTGGTGTCGCTTTGGTACGCAAGATTCAACAGGCATGGGCGTTAAACTTGAAAAAATGACTTGGGGATCATGGACACCGCATAAATTTAAAATGGCTGTTTCTGGTTGTCCCCGTAATTGTGCCGAAGCCACAATTAAAGATTTTGGCGTTGTCGCAGTCGAATCAGGCTGGGAATTACATGTGGGGGGGAATGGGGGCATGAAAGTCCGCGTAACTGATTTGCTCTGCAAAGTGGAAACA
>CAYFOB010000093.1:0-10611 GCA_964344525.1 uncultured Thiomargarita sp. | reverse complement strand
GGCAGGTACCGTAATCACGGTACCAGTCAATTCCCCCCCCAAACTTTCTTCAGCCCGCTGTTTTAGCGCCTTGAGAATATCGGCGGAAATTTGCACAGGGCTACGATCCCCACTAACAGTGCGGATCATTGGCATCCCTTGCCCCTCATTTTCTACAAAATCGTAGGGCAAGCGCGTGCCAGTGGTTTTAATATCTTTAAGTCCACGCCCCATCAAACGTTTAACAGAGGCAATTGTGTTGAGTGGATCACTATTGGCGAGCGATTTAGCGGCATAACCCACCTGCGGTGCTGCATCTTTGGCGTAATGCACGATTGATGGCAATAAATGATGGCCTTCAATATCGGAGAGCGTATCTGCTAAACTACTGCGCACTGTGGCAACAAGAGAATTAGTCGTCCCTAAATCAATACCAGCAGCAAGATTATGTTGATGTGGGGCCGCAGATTGCCCTGGTTCGCTGATTTGCAGCAGTGCCATAAATAAAATTCCTGTAGGAGTTTGAAATAAATAAGCTACACTAAACACCGCCATAAGTTGCGTGCGTAATAAGGCACCCAAGGGCCAAATTTTGACGGTAAATGCATACTATGAGAGGCATGCAAAGTGCGATGAATTAAACCTCATGAATGAAGAATTATAATTTAACAAAAGCCCACTTGCTATGGGACAGGGAAAAGCGTATTTTTTTTCAGATCATTCATTGTTTCTAAACTGAGGCTCAAAATGTCACAAAAAGAATCTATCAATATAATGATTATTGATGACGATAAAGATAATCTGCAAAATTTGCGTGTTATCATTGAAACAAAGTTCAAAAATGTCAATGTGATTGAGGCAAACTCGGGGTTAGTTGCCCTATGCCTCATTCTAAAACAGAAAGTGGATTTGATTTTTGTGAATACACAAATGTACCAAATGGATGGCTTTGAAACGGCTAAAATGATCCAAAAACGTAAAAAAACGCAACATGTGCCTATTGTTTTTTTGACAACCACTTTTAGACCAAAACTCTTCCAGAAAAAAGGTTTTGACCCAGGTGCAGTTGATTACCTGACAAAACCCATTGATAGTCTTGAACTCAACCAAAAAATTCAGACCTATTTGCGTTTAATCCAGCAACAACAGGAGGAAAAGATTGAACAAAATATTCCAGAATCTGTTGCAGGTATCGTTTTTGAAAGCCATCATTTACTTAAACAAGAGATTGTGTTTGAGCGCAAGCAAATAGAACATCTAAAGCATGAATTACAAAGATTGCTTAAAGCGGTTATCAATCGCCATAAAATCGTTGAAATAGAAAACAGGAGATTAGGGCAGAACGGCTCAATTGCCGATATTGAAACAATTACTTCTGATCTCCAATATTTATTGGATTTGGTAGATGAGGTGTTGGGTTCCAAATTGAAATCGGGCAGAAAAAATCTTGTTATATAATGTGCAATTTCACAATTGTAAGGATGTATTACCATGATTCACAACTTAAAATTGTTCTGGAAGTTTATGATTTTAGCGCTCATGATCACAATTATTGCAGGGATTGCAGTTACTAAAACTTTGAAAGAGGAATATGAGAACTTGTACAAGTTTCTGCTTTTTCCTTATCTGGAGTTTGACAAGGGCAATTTGCACCTTGAACGACTGAGATATAATTTGCGTGAATTCACCCTACCTGATTTATCACCCGACAAGCGTGCTGTGCTTGTAAAAGCAATTATTAAAGAAGATCAGCTAATGAATGACTTCATCGCTCAGTATGAATCTAAATGGCAGAATTTTATCAATCATGCTGCAACATCGGAGCGGCAACATTTGCAAATTTTTGAAGCCAAAGCAATCGCGCAATTCCATAATATCTACAAGGCTTACGTTTCCAAGCGTGATGCGCTGCTTTCAGGCGAAAACATTAGCTTTACGGATATAAATACCTACCTAAACCAAATATCAACGACTTTTGACTTGCTGCTAAAGGTAACCCGCCAGTTTGCTAACTATTCAAACGAGAGCGCACAAAATGCTATCGCAGAGATGCATTGGATGCTGATAGGATATGGGATATTGTTCAGTCTCTTTGCGCTTGCAGTGATTTGGTGGCTCACACACATAGTTACCAATCCAATGGTACAGCTCTCTCGTGCTACGAAACAGTTGCTCCAAGGTAACCTTAACTTTGATAACGAAAAAATTATCAATCGTAAAGATGAGATAGGAGATATTGGACGGGCAATTGATAGCTTGAGCCGTTATTTTAAACAAGATTGGCTAAAAACAGGGCAGGTGCAATTAAATAAGCTGATGAGTGGAGAACAGAAAGTCACTAGGTTGGCTAAGGCTATTATTTCCTTTTTGATCCCCTATGTAGAGGCGCAAGCGGGTGTCTTTTATCAAGTTAAAAAATCCAACTATTTGCAAGTTATCGCCAGTTATGGCTATACCGCAAATATCCCACAACAATTTGAAATGGGTGACGGCTTGGTTGGACAGGCGGCAATGGAAAAAAAAATGATTTTCCATACTCACACGCCAGAAGAATACACTCAAATTATACAATCGTGTATGGCAATGACAGTTCCCCGCTATGTGCTACTCATTCCATTTTTATATGAAAATACTGTTAAAGGCGTTATTGAAATCTGTTTTTCCAGCCAGGCACCAACAACGCTTCAAAAAGATTTTCTATGCTTGGTGATGCCCAGTATTGGGGTAGCAATGAATACTGCCCAGTCTTGTTCCAAGAGACAAATTCTTTTAGAAGAAAGCAAGAAACATTCCAAAAAACTACAAAGACAATCAGAAAAATTGCAACTGAGCAATAAAGCACTTACAGAACGCACAGTAGAATTAGAACGGCGAGAAGAAGAAATTCGTCAAAAAAATGTGGCATTGGAACAAAGCCAAGCCTCAATAACAAACGTAAAAAATGCGATTGAGGCAAAAGCCAAGGCATTGACATTGGTAAGTCAATACAAATCTGATTTTCTCGCTAACATGTCACATGAATTACGCACGCCATTAAACGCTATGCTGATGGTCTCACAATTGTTAGCGGATAATCTCCAAGGTCATTTAAGCAAAACAGAGGTGGAACAAGCCCACACCATTCATCAGGCGGGTTTAGAGTTGCTCAAACTGATTAATGAAATTTTGGATTTATCCAAAATCGAAGCGGGAAAAATAGAAATCCATATTGAAAACCTATCATTGGCGAATTTTGTAAAAAGGGTAAAACAGAAATTCAACCCTTTTGCTGAGAAAAAAGGCTTGGCTTTTCACATTACGATTGCTGATAATGTACCCTCTGTGTTGCAAACTGACAAGCTGCGATTCCAACAAATCATCAATAATCTGTTATCTAATGCTTTTAAGTTTACCAACACTGGTGAAATTAGGATGGAGATTCAGTGCGTTTATGAACCTATCCAAAAACTGGTGATCAGCGTGGCAGATACCGGCGTTGGTATTCCTATTGAGAAACAAAAACTGATATTTGAAGCCTTCCAACAAGCAGACGAAAACACAGAACAACACTATGGTGGAACCGGATTGGGGCTTTCCATTTCCAACCAATTAGCCAAATTGCTCGAGGGATATTTGGAATTACATAGCGAAGAAGGTCAAGGAAGTACTTTCACATTCTATTTGCCTATTAGGCCTCAAGAAACATTGCTCAAAACGAGTGAAACTCAAACAATATCGAAAGTGATTGAGGATAATAGAAACAATTTAACGCATGATGATAAAATCATCTTGATTATTGAAGATGATCCTGCGTTCGCACAAGTCCTCAACGAATTGGCACAAGAAAAGCACTTTAAAACTATTGTTGCTGAGGATGGCGAAATTGGCTTACAATTAGCCGAGCAGTACATACCCAATATTATTCTCCTTGATATTGGTTTACCCCAAATGGATGGTTGGAAGGTCATGGAACGTCTTAAGGAGAACTCAAAAACACGACATATCCCTGTGCAATTTATTTCGGCACAAGGCGATTCTTTGAATGCTAAAAAAATGGGGGCTATAGGTTATTTGCAAAAACCGGTCACTCCAAAACGGATTAAGAATACTTTTGAAGAAATAGAACAGTTTTTGAGTAAAACTGTGAAAACTGTGTTGTTCCTTGTTGATAACAAGGAGGCAAAACAACAAATTGTCGATTTAATTGGTGATGATGATGTTCAAACAACACAAGCATTCACGAGAATGGAAGCCTTAAAGCACCTTCAAAAGGCAGAGTTTGATTGTATTATTATTGACGTGAATGTTGAGCAAAGTTCTGGCTTAAAATTGCTTGAGCCATTGTACAATGATGATCGCTTATCCCAGATACCGGTGATTGTTTACATGGATCGTGAATTGACGGCCTCTGAGGATGTCTTATTGCAACAATCTATGGATACGCTCACCCTTAAAACTGTTCGTTCACCAGAACATTTATTAGATGAAACAACCCTGTTTCTCCACCAAGAAAAAGCCAAGTTATCCCAAGAAAAACAAGAAATTTTGCAAAATCTGCATGATCATAATAACCTCCTAAAGGGTAAAAAAATACTGATAGTGGATGATGATAGGCGTAATAGCTTTGTGTTGGCAACAATTTTAGAGAATAAAGACATGGAAGTGGTTGCAGCTTACCATGGTCAAGAAGCCCTATCCATATTGGATGAACTACCCGATATCGATCTCGTCCTCATGGACATCATGATGCCAGTCATGGACGGTTATAAAGCCATGCAGAAAATCAGAGAACAATCTCGTTTTCATCAATTACCAATCATTGCGATCACAGCGAAAGCCATGAAGGAAGACAAGGCGAAATGTCTTGAAGCGGGGGCTAATGATTATTTATCTAAACCCGTTGATACTGATAAATTGTTATCATTAATGCGGGTGTGGCTTTATCAGTGATGATGTACAGAATTTTTTCGTTCCAGGTTCACTTGCGCGACCTTGGTGCAAGTAAACCTGGAACGAAAAATTGCGCAAAAAAGTGTTTAATTGAACACTTGTCCCTAAATAATTTTGAACTGTGATTCAATCCGCATTAGCGCCCTCATCATATCACATAAATCACAGTTCAAATCTTAAGGAAATCAAAATGGAAGACACCCTAAAACGTTTGCTCACTGCAGAAACAGAGGCAGAACAATTAGTGGCCAAAACGCAGGCTGAGCGTGAACAAATTATCCAACAAGCCTTGCAAGAGGCACATCAAGCAGAACAACAGTTTCAAACGAAAATTCCTGAAATTAAAGCGAATTTTTTAGAAAAAGCTGAGGAGCGTGCAACTCAAAGTGTCGCAGAATTGAAAAAGCGGTATGAAGAACGAAAAGAACGTTTGCGTGAGCTCGCTGAGGATAACCAACAAAAAGCCTTAGAGGCTGCTGCGCATTTACTCATGCAGGTAGGTAGGTAGACTTTCATGAATAATTATGCTTATCTCAATGCTCGCGTTTCAATTTTTGCGGGACGCTTGCTTTCAGAGACGCGCTTCACAGAATTTTTGAGCGGTGCCGCAAAAGGTGAAGAGGATTTGCTCAACGATAATTCAGTTGATCACGCCTTGATTGAGCAAGCATGGTTGATGCGTATGTTGGCAGATTTTCAAGTGTTGGTACGTCCTTTGTCAGGTGCAGCGCGCGAGTTGTTGATGTATTGGTTTCATAAAGGTGACATTGCTAATCTCAAAACCATTGTGCGCGGCAAAATAGCGGGGTTAGATGTTGAGACGATTTCTGCACAATTGTTAGAATTAGGATCACTCAGCGCATTACCTGTTGAACAGTTGTTACGCACCGAAGATATTGGTGAATTATTGCGACGCTTAGAAAATACACGTTATGGTAACATTGCTCGACAAGCGCGACGTGTCTTTGAAAAAGATCATCAGCTCTATTCTTTAGATGCCGCAATTGATCGCCACTATCTACTCGGATTTGTGCAACGAGTTCGTGCCCTTGATGCTAAACAGCGCAACTATTTAGCGCCACTTATTGGTATTTTTATGGATCGTTTTAACCTATTATGGTTGCTACGTTATCGGTTTGCCTACAATTTATCTGCTGCAGAGACGTATTATTTATTAGTTCCAGCCCCTTATCGTCTCAATCGCAGCCGTTTGCAGCAGCTCGTTGAGTTAAATTCGTTGCAAGAAGTCCTTGATCATTTGCCAGAACCGTTTTATAGTTTGTTAGCTGATGCTGACAATGCCTTTGCTGTTGATAAACGGTTGACGAGAGAAACGCGGCGGGTTTAAAAAAACACATGCTATCATCAGCAGCAGAGTATTCATCAGCATTGATGGCATAATATCAGTTATCACTGATAAGGGGTGCTACCAATTTTTTTTTGGGGAGAATTTAAATGACGACTAAATTAAAGATGCTTGTTTTGCTTTGTGTTTTGGTGTCTTGTTCCACACAAAACGTTCAAGAAAAGGATACTGAGGCGGCTAAAAACTGCAAAGCCGGTGAAACTGAGGAAAATTGCAAAGACTTAGGCTCAAGGGGGCTTAGATAAGTAGGTAGACAAAAGTTTTTAACATTTTTAGAAACCAAGTTTTTTTTAAAACTTGGTTTCTTTTGGTGCATAAAAGATTTGTGTAGATTAGGAAAGAAAGCAAGTTTTGTAAAAATTTGGTTTCTTTTTAGCTTTGAGGATAATTGAAATGATTTTGAAATTAAAGACAATTGGTTTGTTTTGTCTATTGGCTTTAGTGTCATGTTCCACTGTTAAACAAACAGGCACAAAAACTTCTGCCACCGAAAACTGTGAAACTGAAGAAAATGCAGCTCATTGCCTGAAAAAAAAGGATACAACTCAATTAAAGAAACTTTCTCCGTCTGTGCATAAAAATCATCAGTGACTTATGAAAAAAATTTTAATTTTGCTTGTATTTAGCATAGTTGGTAGTATTGCTTGGCTGATTTTCGAGCGTCTTAACAACGTTGCAGAAAAACCGCGAGAAAAAGGTGAAAAAAAGGCAGTGCCAGTGGAAGTGGCTGAAATTCAACGTGGCTCTATCGAATCGGTACACATATTGACAGGGACTTTGGAGCCACAAGCACAGTTTGTCGTGGCGCCTAAAGTGAGTGGTTTGATTAAACAATTGAGCGTAGATATGGCGGATACCGTGATTCGTGGGCAAGTCGTCGCCAAGTTGGATGATGCTGAATATGTTCAAGCCGTTATACAGGCGCAAGCGGATCTTGCTGTTGCTAAAGCGAATTGGGCTGAAGCGAAAAGTTTAATGAAAATATCTCAAAGGAAATTGGAACGCATTGAGGCACTTCACCGACGGGGGATTAATTCTGGGGAGCAATTTGATACGGCTAAAGCTGAGCAATTGTCTGCTCAGGCTCAGGTCAAAGTGACCCATGCACTGCTAAAACGCGCTGAGGCGGAGTTGAAAACCGCGCGGATTCGTCTCAGTTATACCAAAGTCACAGCAAATTGGGTGGGGGGTAACAAGCGACGTGTCGTGGCAAAGCGCTATTTGGATGAAGGAGAAACGGTGTCTGCTAACGCGCCTTTGTTGCAGATTGTGGAATTGGATCCTATGATGGCTGTGTTTTTTGTGACTGAGCGTGATTATGCCAGTTTACAACCTGGGCAAGTGGCTTTTTTGGTGACTGATGTTTATCCTGGCGAAAAATTTCAGGGAGAAATTGAACGCATCGCGCCAATATTTGATAAAGCAACACGCCAAGCACGGGTGGAAATGCGCGTTGTCAATTCTGATTTACGCTTAAAACCTGGTCTGTTTGCGCGAGTAACGGTGGTATTGGAACAGATTGCAGAAACGACCATTGTGCCAGAACATGCTTTAACGAAACGCAATCGGCAAAACGGTGTTTTTGTGTTGAATGGAGATTCCGTGGTTTGGCGTGAAGTGCAACTCGGGATTCGTCAAGGTGAACGGGTGCAGGTAACGGGTGAAGGGTTGACTGGGTTGGTTGTGATTTTGGGGCAACAATTGTTAGATAATGGTTCAACTGTGAGTTATAGAAAATCATTATGAATCTTGCTTATGCCAGCGTACGTCGCTCAGTCTTCACCACAATGATAACATTGATGGTGGTTGTTCTTGGGACTATGGCGCTTAGCCGTTTACAAATTGATTTGTTGCCCAGTATTGAGCTGCCCACTCTCACTGTTCGCGCTCACTATGAAGGGGCGGATCCCATTGTTATGGAGCGCCTCGTAACGCAAATCATTGAAGAAATCGTTGCCACCGTGCCCGGTGTCCAAGAAATCAGTTCAAAGTCTTATGAAAGTAATAGCCGTATTCGAGTCACTTTTGGCTGGGGAACAGATATTAATGCTGCTGCTTTGGATGTACAAGCGACTATTGAAGATGAAATCAGTGAGTTGCCAGATGATATTGTGAGACCACGCGTTACCAAGTTTGATATTGATAGTTTCCCGGTGGTGATACTCGGCATTTCTAGCCAATTGGATCCGGTAGAACTCACGCAATTAGTGGAAGATCAGATTCGTTATCGTTTTGCTCGAATTCCTGGCGTGGCGCAGGTGGATCCCTGGGGTGGTTTTAATCGTGAAGTGCGTATTGAATTGGATCCAATCAAGCTCAATGCCTTCAATCTCGCTTTAGATGATATTTTAAATGCGATACGCGATGCCAATTTGGATGTACCAGCTGGCAAGATTGAGCAGGGGCGTTACGAAGTCACTTTGCGTACACCTGCAGAATTTACGGATTTGGCACAAATTCGTAATACGGTGATTGTTCGTCGTGATGATCAAGTGGTGACTTTGAAACAGTTGGCTAAAGTTAAGGATACTTACGAAAAACTCACTCGTGTCATTCGTGTTAATGGTGAACAAGGTTTGCGTGTCGCTATTCGCAAAGAGGCTCATGCGAATACTGTTGAAGTTTCTAAGCGAGTATTGGCTGAAGTCGATGAAATGAATCGCACTTTCCCACAAATAAAAATCGTACCGGTGATTAATCAGGGCAATTTTATTGAACGTGCCATCGCTAACGTGGCACAATCAATAGTTTATGGCGGTTCGCTGGCGGTGTTGGTATTACTGTTTTTTTGGCGGAGCTTGCGCAGTACTTTGGTTATTTCTGTTGCTATTCCTATCTCCCTAATCGCCACTTTTGGTCTGCTGTACTTTGGCGGTTTTACGCTTAATCTGATGACTTTAGGTGGTTTAGCTTTGGGGATTGGTCTGATGGTGGACAGCTCTGTGGTGGTGCTGGAAAATATTTTTCGTCGTTATCAAGAATTGGGAGAATCACCCGCTGAAGCCGCCGTCAAAGGTGCCAATGAAGTGAGTTCAGCCGTTATTGCGGGTACTGTGACCACCGTCGTTATTTTTTTTCCATTGATTTTTTTGCAAGGCGTATCCGGTGTACTATTCCATGAACTCGCTTATGTGATCATGTTTTCTTTGTTTTGTGCCTTATTAGTCGCGCTGGGTTTAGTCCCCATGCTTGCTTCTAAATTCCTTAAAAGTCAAAAAAGTGAAAGCTGGACAGCATTGGAAAATGGCTACTGTGATTTGTTGCATAGTGCTATTAAATATCGCTGGCTCACCGTAATTGTCTCTGTGCTAATATTTGCTGCCAGTTTACTTTTGATACCGCACATTGGCAGCGAGTTTTTGTCGCCCGGTGACGAGGGCGAAGTACGTGTTAGTGGGGAAATGGAAGTGGGGACTCGTTTGGATCTCATTGATTTACAGACTCAATTGATGGAACAATTGGTTTACCCGGCAGTGCCAGAGGCAATCTCTTCGGTGGTTAGTGTGATTGCTTCTGCTAGCCGCGGTAGTGCCAAGGCAAAAGGAGAAATTCGCCTTTCCTTAGTACCTGCAGCACAACGCCAGCGTTCCAATGAGCAAATTGCAGAGGACTTGCGTCGCCATTTGTCGGGCAAGATTCCTGGTATGAAAATCCGCACTCGTGCGCCTCAAGGACAATTTTTGTTAGAGCGTCTATTGGCAAACGTGGAAGGTGTTATTGTGGAAATACGCGGCTTTGATCTGGATACCTTGGATGCCTTAGCTCACCAAGTGGCAGACAATATTGCTGATATCGCAGGAATCACCGATGTAGAGCTCAGCCGTCAAGCCGGCATTCCACAACAAGAAATTAACATTGATCGTGCCAAAATAGCGGATTTGGGCTTGACAGTACGCGACGTTTCTAAACTCATCCAAACCGCAGTGGCTGGTTCACAAGCCGGAGAATATCGGGTAGCAGGCAACTCATACCGAATTTTAGTACAATTGGAAAAAGCCGAAAAACGCTCTCTTGAGGAAATTCTTGATCTGACGCTGCGAACGCCACAAGGTGATCAAGTGGCACTGCGTAATTTGGTGACAACTCAACCCGGCTATGGTCCAGTCACTATCGAACGTAAGGATCAACAACGCTTGGTAACGGTGACAGCCAATGTCTCAGGGCGCGATTTAGGCTCGGTGGCGACAGATATTCAAGCTCGCTTAGATAATATCCCACGTCCATTGGGTTACGATTTGCTGATTGCAGGCCATTTTGAAGAACAACAAAAAGCCTTTCGTGAGCTGATGGTTTCTCTTATTTTAGCCCTGTTGTTGGTATATATGGTACTCGCTTCG
>CAYFOB010000092.1:0-10645 GCA_964344525.1 uncultured Thiomargarita sp. | reverse complement strand
TAATTATAGCCAAAATTAAAATTAAAGACCAACATCTTTTTCTGAAAAGCTATATGTCATATTTGTAGCCATTTTGCGTGGTTAAGCGATAACGGGTGGGATTAAATGGTGCGCCTGTTCCAAGATCAAGGAGGTTACCTTCAGCATAATAAATGTCACTGGCAAGCGCATCTATTGGTTGCAACTTCGACAAAGTACCGTTTTGTGGCACAAAGCTGATAACCGGATTTGGTGGTGGTGCAAAAAGATGGATAACTTCATTGGATTGCAATTGATGGCTATTTTCATCATAAGACCAAACTTTGTCTCCAATTTGAATTTCCTCAATAGGGAGAACTCCTTGCTGAGTATGTACTAAAGTACCTATAACAAAGCTATTATTACAATCAAATGTTTTATTCCTAGAAAATAAACGGAATAAGGCACCTGCTGATTTACCTCCCCTACTAATCAAGATCGCAGCACCTCTGTTAGTTGCTTTACCAACTACAGCGCCAACCGGATCAGACAAAAAATCTATGACACTTAACACATTATCAAAAATATTGATACCTTTTAAAATGCCATTCATGGCATTGCCCATACTGATGCTGCCCAAACTAAACAGCCCAGTCGGATCAACCATATTCACCGGATCAGCATTCCCATACAAATACTTATGCAGCGTAATAGGATCTTGTGGCACACCCTCAAAGCTATCCATACTCAAAAAGCGCCCACTACCAGGATTATAAAACCGTGCTCTCAAATAATAATTCCCTGTATTCGGATCAACCTGCTCACCCGTATACAAATAATTATTTTCTGTCTCACCGCTTTGTTGCAGCAATTGACCAAAAGCTTCATAATCATAAGTATCAGTAACCACCGCCGTTTGATCGCTCAAAGCTCTGGTGCTACCCAATCCATCATAATGATAGAAATGAGTCGCACCATTACGGTTTTGACTAATCAAATCATCTCCATGCAAATAACTCACCAAAACCTGATCATCCTGATTAAGCTCAGCCACAACTTGTGATAAACTTTGGTTGCCATCCACCACATACTGAACCACCTGCTCATCAACTGTCGTTTGCAAACGATCACCATCAGCATCATAAGCATAATTAACAGTACTGGTAACTTGCCCACCTTCTTCGGTCACCACACTAACCAAGCGATTATCACCATCATAATCTTGGATTACTACATTACCCTCTTCTTCAATACGAATATTATTTCCATTAGCATCATACTGATAGGTAACTCCGCCTTGTTTTAACAAACGATCATTAGCATCATATGTGTACAAAGTATGTACACCATCTTCAATGCTATAGACGCGGTTGCCCACTGAATCATACTGATAGCTAAACACCGTCTCATTACCACCATTGTTGATCTTTTCCTCTGTCAGGCGATAAAGATCGTCATAGCTGTAATTAACCACACGCCCGGTGTTTTCTGTTATCGAAGTGCGATGCCCTGTTGGCGATAAGGTGTATTGATAGCTTGATAATACACTTTGATCAGGTTTGTGAGTTTGTAAAGAAGTCAGGCGATTTAGCGCATCGTAAACATATTGCGTGTACGTCCCATTGGAATAGGTGACTTGTTGGCTGGGCTATTGTTTAAGCTTGTAAATAACAATTGATGCCCATATATGCATAACAACAAGAAAATTTTTAGGAGGTTAAAAATGATTGGAAAAAAAATTGAGAAAAATTTTGCTGAAATAATTATTTTTGAATTTTATAGGTATTTTAGGACTCAACCTTATCCCAAACACAAACCGACTTGGTTAGCTCAAGAGTCCAGAAAATTACCTTACCAATATGTAAATCGTTCTATGTTACAAGATAATTTTCTTATTAAAAATGATGAACAGGTATTCATTTATTTTGAACGTAAAGAAAATTTATATTTCTCAACTGGTGAAAATTTTAAGACTTATTTTTCTAAACATGATGTTGTGGATACATTGTACGATAATTGTGAATTTTACGTATTTAATAAATCATTGAAATGGTGTATTGTTATTATGGATCATCCTTCTGCCCGACAAGCACTTTTTCGATTAATTTATTATGAGACAAACTTTATCCTAAAACCCATAATCGAATTGGAAGAAAATCAGTTAATTCAAATATTTAATTCTCTAAAAAAGAAAGGAAGAGAAAAAATAGTACTTCCTAGAAGACTTATTCAAAAAATTCCTTCTACAATTAACCATTTGGAGAACATTATTTATTTGGATTTGTCATATAATTATATTCAAATTTTACCAGAAGAAACAATGCAACTTCCATTACAGGTACTAAAAATTTCAGCAAACCCACTGAAAGAATTACCTAAAAATTTTCCAAAACTAGGAAAAACTTTAGAGGAATTACATTTGTCTGGTGTTAAACTTTCTAATTCAAATTGGGAATTGCTCAGCCATTTAGAAAATTTGCAAAAATTATACATTTCTTATAATGGATTGACTGAGATACCGTTATCAATCATGAAACTTAAAAAATTAAAAGTCTTAGATATTTCATTTAATTTGATTAAAAATTTTAGTTTGTTATCCAAGTTAAATTTGGACAAAATTGATATTTTAGGAAATCCATAAAAAACATCAATTGATTTTTGCTACCAAAAATCCTGGTAGTCCTAAAATATGGGTGATTAGTACAGCGAATTTTATAGAATTGCTCAGGGCTAAAATTGCAATTTTAGCTATCGATACAATTCGCCTATCTATAAAATTCGTTGTATTCACCTTTGATTTCTTATCACCCACATTTTAGGACTACCAAAATCCTATGATGCCCCACACTTTTAAATCCCCTATCATAAGGTAGATTTAATCTTACCACCTATCAGTTTTCAAAATATTGAGGAGCAAGTTAAAAATCATCTCTCAGTGCCCACTAATAGGTGGTAAGGTACAACCATGTTTTCAGGTGCTAAACCATGTAATACAGGCTATAATACCTATTGCCATACATCAAAGAAAATATGCCCTTCTCTACTACCATCTTTCTTTCTTCTTCCACCACGATTATCCCACCATTTAATATGTAAAACATTGTCATTGACTTTTTCTGGATTGACATGATACTCCCATCCAAATGCTTCTTCGGAACCTCTATAATTCTTGTAATTGGGAAAACCAGGTAATCCTTCTTGAATAAGTTGTTTAGCTTCCCGCTGTGTCCTTACTCTAAAATTTTGAGCATTTCCTGGTATATTACCTTGAAGTTGAGCAACGGCTTTTTTCCAAGGTTTTGATTCAGGGGAAATAAGTTTTAGTGTTGGATGTGGTACGATTTTTCCACAATTAAAATCGTTCTCTCGTTCAGGCGGTTTTTTCTTATTGACATTATGAACAAGTATTCCATCATCACCAATGTAATACGTATGGGCATCAACTATGCTTAAATTGTAAAGCGAAATGACTTGTTTTTCAAAGGTAACTTCCGCAATTTCCAGATTACCATTTATCAGGGACAATATACCCCCTGCTACAAGCATTTCCGCATTTTGCCAACCATGCCCTACCACAAAAAATGGATGCTCTGCTGTTGTTGTAATGATTTTCCCATTTTTAAGAGTCAAAATAACCAAATCAGATTTTTCTTTCTGGTATCCATGAATCAGGTGTATAACTTCATTCCATTCTTGTTCGCCACTTGTTTCATTATAAGACCATACCATATCTCCTATTTGTATATCTTCAATAGCAATAAGTCCTTTTTGAGTATGAACTGGAGTTCCTATACTAAAACTGTTGTTTTTAGCTACAAATGGACAAATACCATTTCTAAATTTTTTGGAAAACAAACGTAACAACGCTGCGGAATTCTTTCCCCCTTTTCCTATAAGTACAAAGACACCAAGTGCTTTATCAGTCATTCCCCCAACCGGATCAGCAACAAAATCCATGAAATTCATGAGCTTATCAAACTTCGCCATACCGTTTAATATCCCACGAACAGCAGTACCCATACTAATGCTGCCCAAACTAAACAGCCCAGTCGGATCAACCATATTCACCGGATCAGCATTGCCGTATAAATATTTGTGTAGTGTTACAGGTTCTTGATTGATTCCATCAAAGCGATCCATACTCAAAAAGCGCCCACTCCCCGGATTATAAAACCGCGCTCTCAAGTAATAATTTCCTGTATTCGGATCAACTTGTTCACCCGTATACAAATAATTATTTTCCGTCTCACCACTCTGTTGCCGCAATTGACCAAAGGCTTCATAATCATAACGATCAGTAACCACCGCCATTTGATCACTCAAAGCCCGCGTACTACCCAACCCATCATAATGATAAAAATGAGTGTCACCACCACGATTTTGACTAATCAGATCATCCCCATGTAGATAGCTCACCAAAACCTGATTACTTTGATCAAGCTCAGCAACCACTTGCGACAAACTTTGGTTGCTATCCACCACATATTGAATCACCTGCCCATCAACAGTGGTTTGCAAACGATCACCATCAGCATCATACGCATAACCAACAGTGCTGGTAACTTGCTCTCCTTCCTTAGCCACCACACTAACCAAACGATCATCACCGTCATACTCATGAATTACTACATTCCCTTCTTCTTCAATGCGAACGTTATTCCCATTAGCATCATACTGATAGGTCACACCACCCTGTTTGAGCAAACGATCATTAACATCATATGTGTATTGAGTATGTACACCATCTTCAATACTATAGACGCGATTACCTACCGCATCATACTGATAGCTAAACACCGTTTCACCGCCATCCGTAATCTTTTCCTCAGTCAAGCGATACAGATCATCGTAGGTGTAATCAACCACACGTCCAGTATTTTCTGTTATCGAAGTGCGATGCCCAGTAGGTGATAAGGTGTACTGATAGCTTGATAATACTGTTTGATCAGGTTGATGGGTTTTTAAAGAGGTAAGGCGATTCAACGCATCATAAACATATTGCGTGTACGTACCATTGGGATAGGTGACTTGTTGGCGATTGCCTACTGGATCGTAGGAGTATGTTGTTTCACCGGTATTTGCTATTACTTTTTGCAGACGATTTAAGGCATCATATTGATACTGCGTTTGTGTTGTTGTACCAGATGGTGGCGTGAACTTGAATAAAGTCCTGTTGCCAGCACTGTCGTAGCCATATTCCAAAACGGCATTATTGTGCTTAATTTCCTTAACCAAGCGATGGCGGCTATCATAGCTGTAAGTTGTTGTGCCAGTTGGAAAAGTTTGGGTAAGGCGATTACCCGACACATCGTAGGTAAAACTTTCAACTCGCCCGTCGGCATAATTAACGCTCAACAACCGATCATTATTTGGATCATAGCTAAACGTAGTGGTTTGAGCATTAAAATCGGTTTTCCGAACGAAATTGCCAGTTTGATCATCATAAACAAACGTTTCCGTCATGCCCAACGGCAAAGTACGACTCAGTTTTCTACCAAAATGATCAAAAGTCCAAGTTGTGGTATGTCCATTGCCATCAGTTTGGCTGATCTTATTGCCAACTTCATCATAGCCAAAGCTTGCTACCACCGGTGCTTCACTAATAAATTTAGTAACCGATGTCAAACGCCCAACAGCATCATACTCAAACTGCGTGGAACGCCCAGCCAAATCCTTTTCAGCTATCAACCGCCCTACAGCATCATAGATTGACTCCTTGAATAAATCACCTGGATAAAGCGTCTTAACCCGTTGCCCCAAAACATCGTATTGATAGGAAACCGTATTTCCATTCGCATCCGTCTCAGACACCAAATTACCATCAGCATCAAAAGCGAAAGTGGTGACAAAACCCAAGGCATTTTTAGATTGAATACGCCGCCCAGCCTTATCATAACTGGATTCCGAGCGATTACCATTTTCATCAACCTGAGCAAGCTGACGCCCTACAGCATCATATTCCGTCTGACTGACGCTCCCATCGGAATAAACAACTTTAACTTGGCGATCAAGTTTATCGTATTCATAGCGTGTTGTTTGTCCTGCGGCATCAGTTTGACTTAAAAGGTTTTTTTCGGCATCATAAGTGCGAGCTTGTGTCGTGCCATCAGGATAACGAGTTACTACCAAATTCCCAAAAACATCATACTCAAACTCCGTCCGTCGCCCTGCGGCATCAATCTTCGCCACTTCCTGCCCAAGCGCATCGTATTCGGTCTTAGAAACATTCCCCAAAACATCAGTCGTTTGAATCTCCCGATTGCGGCTATCATACTGATAGGAGGTAGTTTCAGTCACCACATTACCACCACCATCAGTGCGTTGGCGACTTTCTGTCAACTGATTACCATTTGAGTCATAAGTATAAGTAACAGTATTTCCAAGCGGATCCGTTTCGGTGAGCTTATTACCACGGCTATCGTAGGTATAACTGGTAACATTACCCAAAGTGTCTTGAGTTGAAGTCACTAAACCGACTGAAATAGTATTAATTCCTTCATGTCCTAATGGATTAGTGATTTTCTCCAAATTACCGAAAAAGTCATAAGCCATCTCAAAGGTATTACCACGGGCATCGGTTAAAGAAGTTTCTTTACCCCATTGATTGTAGGTGTATCGAACTGTATTCCCTTCAGCATCCGTCTCTTCAATCAGATTCAACCGATCATCATACTTAGAATAAGAAGTATTCCCCAGCTCATCCGTTTCACTCACCCGATTTCCAAACTCATCATAAGTAAACCGACTAATCCCACCCATTGGATCAATCTGAGTCAGAATATTCCCTCGAACATCATAAAACAACTGCGTCACACGCCCAAGCCGATCAGTAATAAAAGAGCGTCGCCCTTCTAAGTCATGATTAAAATCCGTCCGATTACCCTTCGCATCAATCTGCCCAACTAACCGCCCACTTTCATCATAAATATTTCTCGCCTGTTTGCGATCAAGCGGATCAATAATCTCCACCAAAGCATGACTTTGATTATAGGTATAACGCACCGTATTACTGAGCTGATCAATAGCGCCAACCAAATTGCCGGTCTCATCATACTCATACCTCAGCTCATTACCACTCGGATCAGTAATTTTAGTAATCCGCCCTTTTTCATCACGACTAAAAGTCACACTCAGCCCAGCCGAATGAATAATCCCATCTTTCGTATAGCTCAACGTATGCCCATTCAAATCAGTCACATGTAAAATACCCAGCGCCTGATCAATGTCATACTTCATCCCAGATTTTGTTGTCAGCCGATAACGACTAGGATTAAATGGATATCCCGTCGAAAAATCCAGCAAATTGCCTTCTGCATAATAAATCTGGTTGGCAAGCGCGTCGATCGGTTGCAACTTTGATGTCGTACCAGACTGCGGCACAAAAGTTATAACAGGATTAGTTGGCGGACTAAAATACTGACACCGTGGGCTCACCACAACATCAAACGCTTCAACATCGCCATTAGGTAACGTAACAATAACCTCTGGTGACCCCAAAGGCTCAATGCAATATTGCTGGTTAATAAAAGAGCCATACCTATTCAATGCCCAATATTTACCAGGCACACGGGATTCCTCAACTTTCACGTTTTGAGAGTTGATGCTCCAACCTTGCCCAAAATCGAGCGCCTCATCCTTGCGACGAGTATCATAAGTACGCCAAACCTTGATCGGCATGCCCATCACCGGAATAGACAAATCTTCTACAGTAAAGGAAAAATTGCCGACCTTTAAATCCCCAGTGACTTTATAATTATTAACAACCTGCGTCGTTTGCCCATTAGCATCCGTTGCCTCAAAAATCAACTGATAAAAACCATTCATCAACAGCGTCGGATCAAAAGTCGCCAATTTTTGATTATCAGCGATTTCAGTACCACTTTTGATCACCGTATAACCATCACTACTGATTGACTTAACTTTTAAAGTCCAACTCACCAAACTTTCATCTTCTACAGTCGCTACAATAGGCGTCGGCGCCGTAATCTCCGCATCGGCACTCGGACTATGAATCACCAAGCTTGGTGCTGTTGTATCATTTGGTGCCGTAACAAGGAGCTTCACCTCTTCACTTGCGAGATTGCCAGCCACATCAATCGCAATTGCTTTAATGGAATAAACACCCGATTTCACCAAGGTAAACGCCGCTTGCCCATTCTCATCTAAAGGCAATGCAACATCATTAATAGTCACCGCTAACGAACGAAGTGCATTATTATCAGTCGCTGTAGCTGTTACCTGAACAGGCTCATCAGGAGCCACCGTTTCACTGCTAACTACTAACGTAACAACAGGCGCTTCAGGATCAAGCACCTGTCCCAAAGACAAATGATCAAGGAGCAACCCACTAAATAAATGTGCATCAAGGACTTTGGGTAGATAAGGTCCCGTTTTTGACTCAATCAGCGCGCCTGCGATTAAAGTTAATAAATTGTCATTTAAATCAACAGCTAAAGGATCTGCCGCTAAAGGAATTAACCCTTCCAAAGTCGCTTTTACTGAGGCACTTTTTGCCTTAATTTGTTCAGCAAATTCGTCAGGCAAAATACCACCCCAGCCAAGCAATGTCGCCAGCTCACCACCGATCACACCGGTTGCCATGCCAGCATCCCCAAAAGTCGAATAAATAGACTGACCAGTCAAAGGATCATTACCATACGTACCCAAACCACTCCAACTTTCCAAATTGACAGTGCCCGCTGGAATTGTGACATCCCAATAAGCTAACAATAAGCGCTCTATCAATTGTTGTGCTTGCTCATTAAGCCCCAAAGTCGGTAAAACCGCCTGCGCCGTTTCAGAATCAAGCGTGTAAACTCGTTGCCCTATTGAGAGCGCCGCCGCTATCGCACTCAACGCATCAACCCCATTATCTTTAGCAAAAGCTTGCTCTAAAACTAATGACGCCAATGCCGAACCCAATTGCCCCGAAAGCCGCTTAAATCGCCCTCTATCAGCCGTTTGAGTGCGCAAACGCTCAATCTCAAAGGCAACACCTGTTATCGATACACTATAAGGAATTCCATAATAAAAATCCGTCTCCAACACCGTGCGTGCTACACCCATTGACGGTGCTCGATAAGCCACAACATCGCTCACAGGCGCAAGCCAAGCATTATAAATATCATTAGTTGCAAAATAACCTTGTAAGCTCGCATCAAGTAAATCAGCAACGGTCTCAAATTTTGCCGCTTCTAAATTAACGCCTCCTTGCAAATTCCACCCAAAAACACGAAATTCCCCAACCACCGGATAGCTCAATGCATATTCAATCTCCTTTCTAGGCTGCGTATAAGCCGTCTCCAAAAGCAACGATTTACCCATCATAAATGGTCCAGCTGTCGCAACCACCGCACCCTCTACGCGCAACTCAGCCATCATATTGATCAAATAACCCGGCAAAACGCCTTGATCTTTCTTCTCCATAATCAAATCAAGATCATCAGCCGTCGCTGGCACAAAGCTCAAGGTAATTTGTTCGATATTTTCTGGAAAACTAAAACTCAGCTCAGCCAACTTTTCTGATCGAAAACGTCCCACCACATCTTTATATAAAGTCAAACGATATTGGTGGCGAAATTTGTCTGGTAGATCGGCAAAATTCTCCGTTTTTGCAATCACCTGATAAGGCAAGCTGGCGGCTAATTCTGGGCGTGGATCTTCAATAATTTCTCTGTGCCCAAGTGCTTCGGCAAGCGTTGAAATACCGTTTTCAGAAAGCCATTTAGAAAGCGCATTTTTGTAGCTCTCCAAAGTATTTTGCAATAACGGCTTATCAATACCAGTGACCCAATTTTCTGAGTTTTCTGTATCCAATTGCGCCGCTAAAGCCGCACCATCAAATGGCACCGTCTCCCAATCAACGCCTTCAGTAAATAAATGTTGCTTAAAGCTCGCATCTAAAGGAATCCAGGAGTCTCCTGTTTGATGAATAGCGCCGCCAGAAGGAATAAAATCAACCCAAGCATTTACCCAAACGTGCTCTATCTGAATCTTGCTAATCTTGCCCTTTTCGATAACTGCTTTATTAGGAATTCTGCCTTGAGAAAGTAACTGCATAGCCACCGCTGGCGATTTGACTCCTCCGAGCCAATTCATCACCCGGGAAGATGGAATTTCAACGGTGCCATAGGTATAGCGTGCAGAAATGTTGGCAGACCGTAATAGTGCAATCAATAAGCTGGCAGTATCAAAGGCATTACCCCGCTTGCTTTCTAAGGTTTGTTGAGACCCTTGCAATGAGCCATAGCTTGGTACAAATTGGATGTTGTGATAAACCCAGTTATAAATTTTAACGGGGTTATTTTCCAAGCTTTCTGCCAAGCTTTTGATAGACGGTGTGATTTGCACGTCTATGGTTTCTGATAAGTCTTCCGCCGATGGGGGTGCAAGTGGCACTGCCCAACTTGGAAGCCCTAGTGTTGTTAGGACTAGGATTGTTAGTATGTGTAATAGTTTTCGCATTTGTTTTCCTGTCGTGTTGATGACAACTGTTGGAGACAAAAAATCAACAAATACTATTTCTTTAAGAAATAGTATTTGTAAGGACCTAAATTAATAATTGATGTTACGCACTCTCCTTCCGCCCCCTCGTTCCCAAGCTCCTGCTTGGGAATGCCTGTGGCGACGCGGAGCAAAGCGGACGCGAAGCTTACTTCTGGGGGTAAAATGATGAAAATGGTCTTTT
>CAYFOB010000091.1:2341-10679 GCA_964344525.1 uncultured Thiomargarita sp. | reverse complement strand
AGAAGCTTGAGAGTGCCGCACAGGTACTGAAACAGATGCATGAGGAAGAGGGCACCGAAGTTCCAGATATACAGCTGTGGCTGGTTTCAGCAGGTGGTTTCGCAACAAAGGTGCTAACTTATATCGAAGCCCGTCCAGATATTTACGCCTCAGATTATGACGGAATTAATAGCCTTTTTAAGGCATTTGGCGGTAATTATTCCATTCCGAAGGCGGTAGATGATAAAAAAGCAGCTAATTAAAAAATTTTTAATACTCCAAGCGTTCAATTTTTGTAAAAACCGTAAATAACGTCTCCAAAGCGCTGCTTTGGATTCCAAAATACCTGAAAATTCATGGTTCAGTACTTAGTTATTGATTTTGAATTCAAAATCCGAAAACTTGAACGTATGGAATATATATCCAATCCTTGTAGTTAACTTATTATTTGATGTTACGCATCCTCGTTCCCACGCGCCGGCGTGGGAATGCTGTGTGGACGCGCCTGCGTCCAGTTGCTGTAACGTCACCAGGACGCAGGCGCGTCGAAACTAAGGGAACACGCCGGCGCGTGGGAACCAGAACGCGGATGCGTAACATCAGTTATTATGATAAACATAAAAAATTTTTTGAAAAAAAAACCATCTCCTGCTTATCGTTTTAGATGGTACTTGTACGTGTTAGTCTTTGTGATGACTTTCCTGGGTGTTTATATCATTCACTTAGATATCCAAGTTCGTGAACAGTTTGAAGGAAAAAAATGGGCTTTACCTGCGCGTGTTTATGCTCGTCCTTTGGAACTTTACGCAGGCTTGCGCTTAACCCCTGAGGCTTTGACTGAAGAGCTGAAAATTCTTGGCTATCGAAAAGAGCGTGAACCTTACGACACGGGGCAATATTGGGAAAACGGCACGATTTTTTTAATCACCACTCGTCCATTTAAGTTTTGGGATGCGCCTGAACCTTCGCGTACTGTGCGAGTCAAATTCGTAGGCGATTTGGTTGAGTCTATTGTTGAAGTTAAGCCCTATCGCCAATTGGTTTTACTACGCTTGGAGCCCAAATTAATCGGTAAAATTGATCCAAGTCACCATGAGGATCGTATTTTGATGCGTTTGGAAGATATGCCGCAACATTTGATTAATGCCTTAGTGGCGGTGGAAGATCGTCAGTTTTTTGAGCATTGGGGTATTAGTATACGTGGCTTAACACGTGCCATTTACCAAAATTTAAAAGCAGGTAAGCGAGTACAGGGCGGTAGTACCCTCACTCAACAGCTTGTTAAAAATTTTTATCTCACCTCAGAACGTTCCTTTAAACGTAAAATCAATGAAGCCTTTATGGCTTTATTGCTAGAGTGGCACTATACCAAAGAAGAAATCCTTGAAACCTATCTCAATGAAGTGTACTTGGGACAGGCGGGTAAACGAGCCATTCATGGCATGGGCTTAGCTGCGCGGTTTTATTTTAATCGCCCCCTACAAGAAATTGATTTGGCACAATCTGCATTACTTGTCAATTTGGTACGGGGTGCCTCGTATTATAATCCGCAAAAACATCCTGAACGTGCCAAAGCACGTCGTAATTTAGTGTTGGATGTGATGGCGCAGCAAGGCAAAATTACACCAGAGCAAGCAGAACGCGCAAAGGAGGCGGAATTAACGGTCACCAACGAAAAATCAGAAAGCCGCTTTCCATATCCCGCTTTTTTGGAATTGGTGCGCCAACAACTGCATCAAGATTATAATGAAAAAGACTTGAGTGAAGAAGGCTTGCAAATTGTCACTACCTTAAACCCCTTTATTCAGAAAGCGGCAGAAAAAGCCATGAGTGAAGGTTTGGTCAATCTTGAAAAAAGGCGTCGCAATGCACGCAAGTTGCAAGGCGCAATGATTGTCACAAGCACGCAATCTGGTGAAATTTTAGCCATGGTCAATGGTAAAAAAACGAATTATGCCGGCTTTAATCGTCCTCTCAAAGCCAGGCGTCAAATTGGTTCTTTGATCAAACCGGCGGTGTATTTAACAGCTTTAGAACAAAGTAGAACCTATAATTTGATAACCCAACTTGATGACAGTCCCTATCAATATGAAAGTCAATGGGGGGGGAAAATTTGGGAGCCTAAAAATTATGATGGCAAAGATCATGGGCAAGTTTACTTGTTCCGCGCCCTAGCCAATTCCTATAATGTTGCGTTAGTACGCCTGGGAATGAATTTGGGATTGGAAAGGATTTATGATACCTTAGAAAATCTGGGTATTGAACCCAAGCATCTTGGCGCGAAAGACAAGTTTAAACACTATCCCTCAAGACTCTTGGGCACGCTTGAATTGACCCCGTTTGAAGTGACCCAAATGTATCAAACAATCGCCAGTGGCGGATTTCGCGTACCAATGCGGGCAATCCGCGACGTTTTAAATCCCCGCGATGGTAAAGCTTTACAGCGCTACGCTCTTTCAGTAGAACAACGTTTTGATGCGGGACCCATATTTTTAATCAACTATACCTTGCAAAAAGCAGTGCGGGAGGGCACGGGGCGCCATGTTGCCAGAAAATTACCTAAGGAGTTGATTTTGGCTGGTAAAACGGGTACCACTAATGATTTAAAGGACAGTTGGTTTGCGGGTTTTAGTACTGACTTGTTAACTGTGACTTGGGTTGGTAGAGATGATAACAAACCGATGGGTTTAACAGGTGGTTCTGGCGCGATGGCTATTTGGGGAGATTTCATAAACACTGTTCGCCCACGTTCTTTACCACCGGTGTTTCCTGATAGTGTAGAATGGCGCTTTGTGGAAACGGGTGAAAATCAAGTGGAACGCATACCGTTTATTGTGGCTCAATAATGCAAAGCAAAAAAAACGACTAATGGCGTGCAACGCTTTGCTGGAAAATACCAATGAAAAAAATATACCTGCTACTCATCGCATTAATGGTTGTCACAAATATATCAGTTGCTCAAACCAATTTTTCTCCGGCAGTGGAGGCTTTGTGGCAAAAAGCGAAAAAGCATCATAAAAATCGGCAATTTGAGCAAGCCGCGGCTTCACTTGAACGTGCTTTGCGGATTGATCCAAATAATCCCTATCTTTGGCATGGTTTAGCAAATGTACACATGGCGCAAGGAGATTGGAAACGTGCTACCCATCTCGCGACAAAATCATTAACCCTCGCGGGCAGTGATAGAGACGAATTACGGAAAAAAAATCGACGTTTGATTACAAAGGCTTGTCAAAAAATGGGGTCAAGTTGTACCCTAAATCAGCCAAAAGTAACAACGCCGTCAGAAAATGTCTCAGAAATTAGCAATCCTGAATACTTGTCTAATTTGGCGGAATTGCGTTTGACACAAAAAAAGTGGAGAAAGGCAATTTCTTTTGCTGGAAAATCGTTAACGCTCATAGAAGAAAATGAATCTTACAACTTACAAATCAAAAATTGGGTTGTGATAACACGAGCGTGTGAAGCAATGGATGATTGGGTGTGTAGCCGTAGAGCGCGTAATCGGGCACAAGCGTTGGTGCAAAAAAACTATAGGAATTGATTATTAGCAGTAGTTTTTTAAAATGCTATGCCCAAATGGTTTGAACATGGCTTGATTGACTGATGATATGGTCACTGCTAAGGATAGGAATTTGTAAATGCTTAGCGGTGCCAACTAAAATACGATCATGTAATTCAGGTACATCGTCAATTGTAGCTGCTGCCAAAACAACATCTGCATCTATAGTCATATTTTTTTTCACCTCTAATAAAACAGATGTCCAAAGCGCTGCTTTGGACTCCAAAATACGGTAAAACTTGCGAACGGGTACTTAATAATAAAGGATCAGATTATGGCTGGTTTTTATATCCTTTATTATTAACTGATGTTACGCACCTTATTTAAAAAAACCGTAAATAACTCTGATTCAGACAAAGCTTCAACAAGCGGCAAAATATCATAAGAAGCCAAATAAGGCATTTTTGCCAATAAAGGGACCTCCAAACGCTCAGATAATGTCTCAATGGAGGTTTGCCCATCAAAATCAGGATCAATTGGATTTGCTATCCAACCTGCTAAAAGGCACCCATCACGTATAATAGTCTCAGCACTCAACAAAGCATGATTAATACACCCCAAACGCAAGCCAACAACCAAAATCACTTGCGCTTCCATAGCCAACACCATATCTTTCAAACTTTGCATCGCATTCATTGGCACACGCCATCCGCCCACCCCTTCTATCACCACCGTATCAGCGTGTGCTGCTAATAGTTGATATTTTTGGATAATTTTTTCTAATTCAATGGATTGTCCAACTTGCTCGGCGGCAATATGAGGCGCAATGGGTGGCACAAAGGCATAAGGATTCACCCACTCATAAGGCACATCCAAACCGCTTATTTGCTGAATTTGTTCAGCATCACTATTTATCAAAGCCGCGGTGCAACCTGCTGCAATGGGTTTCATGCCAGCAACCCGCAAGCCCTGATTTTTAAAATGCTGGATTAAAGCTAAAGTACACCATGTTTTACCGATTTCTGTATCGGTGCCGGTGACAAACCAAGATTGATTCATTGAAATTTTACTTGTAGAAAAATTATAATCTAATTTCTCCTGCCGTTTTGCCAAAATTAATGCTTATCTTATTCTTCATCGTCAGATTTTCCCCTGGCGCAACTTCTTTAACAGAACCTTCAGCGCTGGTAACACGCCAGTTGTCTGAAGAAACATTTTTAAGCCCTAAAATATTGAGCTTTTTAGAATGCTCAATAACGGTGGCTACAGGTTGTGAAAAATCGTAGTTTTTTTGTGGATCAATGTGGTGAGGATATAGTTGCGTACCACAATTCAGCATCACAACATTGCGCCCTATGCGAATGCGGGGTGGCGTTTTAAGCGGCTTTTGACATGACCAACAAGGTTTTAGTTTGCCAGAATTTTTTAATAATTCAACATCATAAAAATTTTCTGCATTGCAGCGTTTGCAATAGATGATTGAATCTCTCAAACGCACCATAGTTGCTCGCCATTCACTTTCGCGCACTCTACCATTTTCTGGATCAGAAATCCCTAAAGTGAAAGCTTTAGTAAATAAATCACGTAAAAATTGTGGATAAATATGCCAATAGATAAAGGCGTTATCATGATAACCATGTACAGGGCGATTAGAATCGTTATCAGGATCAAAAATAAAAATAGGTTCCTCGCCATAAAGTTTGTTCATAGCCGCCCAATCAAAGCATGTGATTTCTGATTCTTTTTTGCCCTCCAAAGGATGATGTATCATCAATATATAAAATAATAGCACCGCCAAAGAAAATAAATCAGTTTGTGTGCTTGGAAAGCTTTCACCGCGTACAATTTCAGGTGCCATAAAGCGTGGTGTCCCTAAAACGCCGCCCCTGGTTTCACCATCAACTGTTACGTTGTCATTATCGCAAATCAGTATTTTACCTGTGTTAGGTTCAAAAAACACATTACCAAAAGAAATATCTTGATAGCATAAGCCTTTGGCGTGAAGTTGTAAAAAACTATCAGCCAATTCAAGTCCTGCAGTTATCAAGGCGCGAAACGATGGATCAATGCGTAACTTCATCAAATCATTGATACTTTTGTACTGCGATTCCCGCAAAGGCATGATATAACCAAAACTATCCAGGCCTGGTATAGTAGCCAAACCCAGTGGCCAAAGAAAATTTTCATTGGGAGCACCGCTATTGATAAGTATTTCAATAGCATGACGTTGTTCTGGGGTGGCTTGTTGGGAAAAATACCATTTTAAGGCGACTGGTTTGCCGTTTAAATTCGCTTGGTACACTTCACCTTGCCCGCCACCGCCAATAAATCGTCCAACCCGACAGGAAAGGTTATTGTCCAATTGTACAGGCCTGTTGGGGGGTAGGAGTTGGTTCATGTTGGTTAAACCTCATGGCTTGTTAAAAAATCACTTCACATTGAGGAATAGCTATTTTGAATATTCTTATTTCATTCTCATTCATTGGAGTTTCTTGACAATCCAATCTTTTTAAGTTCGTCAAATGTCTAATAGGTGCTAAGCTATCAATAGAACTGAAACTACAATTCAAATGTTGTAAATTCCTCAAATTATGAAGTGGTTCTAAATTGTTGATTAAAATATTCAAACTGCAATTCAGTTCCTGCAAATTGATCAAAGACTGAAGCGGTTCTAAACTACTGATTTTATTAAAACTGCAATCTAATTTTTGGAGATTTATCAGATAGTTAATAGGTTCTAAGCTCGATATTTCGTTTGTACTACAATCCAATTTTTGTAAATTGATAATTTTAACAAATTCATTTCTATTTGGTTGACGGTTAATGCCAATAGCTTTGACTAAAAGCCTTTTCCATCCTTCCTCCAACTGGTTCCACCATTTTATATCCTTTGCAGTAATTTGAAATGGCGCCATCAATGTGCTCTGTGTGCTTGTTGTGTTTCGAGCAACGGTGCGTTTAGGTACCGGGGATTTTTGTGTTTTCTGTATTTGTGCTTTTGTGTTGGGAATAACACCCAATGCTAACGCCCACGACTCGACTGCCCACTCTGCAAATTCTGTTGCTATACCAAGATTATCATACAAACGCTGAGCAAACCTGTTCACCAAAATTTCTTTTGGGGTGGCATTAGAACTTGTTATAAAATCTGCTGCTACTTTTTCTTTCAACGCGCTGATAATGAGATTAATCTCACGCTTATATTGAGGGCATAAATCACGTAACATGGCTTCCAATTTGTTAGGTTCATCACAAAGCCCATGACCATATTTTTCAAGAAGTTCTTTCAGTTGTTGACGGGGGATATTGTTCATTTCATTTGACTGACTTGTATGATTTTTTTCTCGTTCCCAAGCGCCTGCCTTCCCCGACGCTCTGCGTCGTTTTGGAGCGAAAACATTTCCTGCTACGTTGAAAAGATGATCCCCACGGTAATATCATCACCGCTACCATTTTCTGAGGTTTCATGCAGCCAACTTTTTAAATTTCCCCTAACAAAAGAAGGGCCTTCAGATTCAATCATTTGCCCAATATCTGTACCCACTTGTAAAAAGTTTTCATCATTGGGAAATGAATTGGCATAACCATCAGTGGCTAATAAAATCATAGAGGGTGCGGCATCCACAAGCGGTTGAAAACGACACCTAAAATCCTGCCATGCATTTTTGGCGCAAAGCGATGTTGTTTCGTTACCAAAAAGACGTTCATCTTTTGGTAAGGCTCTTTCTACACTGCCATTTTTCCAAATTGTTAAAATATCGCCATCACCAAGCTGCAAATAAATGATGAACCGGGGAGTTGCTACAACAGTAAGTAGGGTTGCGCCGTAAGCCAATGTGTTATCTCGTCCGTTTAAAATTTCCAATTCTTGGTCAGAAAAAGGATATTTGTTAAGATCAGATTCAACAGCAGCCCAGCACTGTTCCACAATTTCTTGCGGTAATTGTTTGTTGATAAGTAACTTGATCAACGTCAATTTATCAGTTTGATTTTCAAAAAATGGTTTTAGGATATCGATTGTCACATTAACGGCAAAATTCGCGCCCCTATCGCTCCGAAAACACTTTTGACTGCCATGACCATCAGAGATGGCTAAGATGGCTGTGCTTGATAACTCAGAATGCCATTTAATGGCATCCTGATTGGGCAAATGATGACGAACATGCGATGCGCCACAGACACTTGCCCCCATAATGTGCCATTGAAGTTGTTTTTCTACCATATATCCTCTGTCTCAGAAGGCTCGTTATCAGGCAATGGGGGTATCGGTATTTTTGAACCTGACACCTTTGCCTTACTGAATTGGCTTGGTGGTGACGACGCTGATTTTAAAATAGCGGTTGAAGCCCATTTTATATATTTGACCAACTGCTCGGCGTTATTGGCTTGCAACGGTTTTATTTCTGGATCTCCAATAAATTGTTGTAAAACTTCGTGATTCACATATTCTCCCACCGCGATGGCAACGCGAACCGCCCTTTTACCCCAAGCGGAATCCATCAGCGTTTTGAGGCCTTTATCAAAATCATCTGTTGGTTGCCCATCAGAAATCAGCACCAAAACGGGGGGCAAAGCGCGATCTGTCATGGGGGGTATTTCCATTTCCTTGGCAACCATAGTTAATGCTTCGCCCATATCAGTCAAACCACCAGTCCCCAAATTTGTCCATTTTAAATCAGTAATTGGTGTGGATTTTGAAATATGCCATTGTGCGCCATTAGAAAATTTAATGGCACGAACAAGCACTTTAGCGTTGGAATTTTCATCGGCAACGGCTCGCATGTGTGGAATCGCCTCACGAATGGCCATATTCAATGCTTGAATTTTACCCGCAACACTCATTGAACCTGAACGATC
>CAYFOB010000091.1:0-2213 GCA_964344525.1 uncultured Thiomargarita sp. | reverse complement strand
GGCTAATTGGATACAAGCAAGCGATAAAGTGACTATCAACATAATTCACTTAATAATGAGGCAATCATTCTTTCTGCTTGCCCAAGATAGCCACCCCCAAACAAATTTAAATGATTAAGAATATGGTACAGATTATATAAGATTTTACGGGTAGAATAACCCGGATCTAGTGGCCATGTTTCTTGATAAGCGTCATAAAAACGCCTGGGAAAACCGCCAAACAATTCAGTCATGGCAATATCAGCTTCACGATCACCATAATACATGGCGGGATCATAAATCACCGGTTGTTTGCCCTGTGCCGCGTAATTACCTGACCATAAATCTCCATGTAGTAAAGAGGGTTGCGGTTGATAATCAGTAAAAAATTGTCCAACATCAGCGATTAAACGCTCCCCCTGGCTTTGCAATTTTTTGTTACCTGTTAATTTTAATTGAAAAGCCAAGCGATGATTTTGCCAAAATGTCACCCAGTCGTTTTCTAAGGTATTGATTTGTGGTGTTGAGCCAATGTAGTTGTTGCTGTGCCAGCCAAATTGTGGTTGCGTTGCTTGATGCAGCGCGGCTAATTGTTGGCCTAACGCCTCACTTATTGAGTGGCTATCACCACGCAGGCTTAGGTATTCCATCACTAAATAGCAGTTTCCCCCTGCGCTACCCCAACACAAGGGCTTAGGCACTTTGATGTGCTGCCCCAATTCTGTTAAACCCGCCGCTTCTGCTTTAAACATGTCCAAATATTGAGCATCGTTGAGTTTGACAAAATAGCTTTGTCCATTGCCCTCAATACGGTAAGCGTCATTAATACAACCACCAGACGTGTGGGATTGGGTTTGAACTTGAAAGGATTGTCCGGTGGTTTTGCTAATTTGTGTTGCAATTGTTTGCCAATCTACTGTTTTTTTAAACATGTTCGGTTGTTGGAAAAGCCGCCCTTAAAGCTTGTTGGGTTTGTAACCATTTTTGATTTGCATGTAAAGTTTCCCAATTCTGTGCCGTCTTTCCGTGTAAACGCATCAAACGGACTTGTGTGCTTGGAGATTGATATTCTCCTAAATTTTCGATGACTTGAATAGCCGCAGAGCGATCATTGCAAATTAATATCATATCACATCCGGCTTGCAATGCATGTTGAGTACGTGCCAATGCATCACCGACAACGGCTGCGCCAGCCATGCTGATATCATCACTAAAAATAACCCCCGAAAAATCCAAAGTTTTACGCAAAATTCCTTGTAACCAACGGGCAGAAAATCCAGCAGGTTGTGTATCAACTTGGGGGTAAATCACATGCGCTGGCATAATCGCCGCTAAACCATAACGTATCATGCGCTCAAATGGCAACAAATCCTCAAATTGTAAATCAACAAAACGGCGCTCATCAACGGGCACAGCAACATGCGAATCAGCAACCACACTGCCATGTCCAGGAAAATGTTTACCCACCGCCATCATACCAGCTTGACGCATACCAACCATCATGGCACGCGCTAACTCAGCAACCACCTCGGGGGCAGCATGAAATGCACGATCAGTAATCACCGTACTCATACCCCGTCCTAAATCTAGCACCGGAGCAAAACTAAAATCAACCCCAATAGCTCGCAGCTCGGCAGCCATTAACCAACCCATCTGCTCAGCCAACGCCAGCCCTTGATGATTGTTGCGATCATAAACTTCGCCCAACTTGGCACAAGCCGGCAAGCGAAAAAATTGATCACGAAAACGTTGCACCCGTCCCCCCTCATGATCGATTGCAATCAATAAGGATGGTTGACGTAAAGCGTGAATTTCGGTTGTGAGGGTGGTGACTTGTTCGATGGATTCATAATTTCGAGTGAATAAAATCACCCCCCCCACCAAGGGATGCTGCAACAATTCACGATCTTCATCAGTGAGGGTATAACCCTCCACATCTATCATTAGTGGTCCTAGTGACATATAAATTCCTTTATCTGCCGTTTTTGATTATACTTAATATGGGAGATATAAATTTTCACAAAAGTTTATTTATTAATCTATTAGCTCAATAGTATGCCAATAGTGGATTAATATTGTCATTCTTTTGTTTTTCTCAATGCAGGGAATTCCAAGTACGCGGCGTCGTTGTTGCGCCTAAAAAAAATGTCTCAAGTTGAACACCATGATTTTAAAATCCTATAAATTTAAATTCATTAGCTTCGTTTTGATGTGCATAGCAAACCCTAGCTTAG
>CAYFOB010000090.1:6152-10772 GCA_964344525.1 uncultured Thiomargarita sp. | reverse complement strand
TCTGTATCGATAAAGTAATCCTTGTAGTTATTTTCAGAAGTTAAAAACAAAGAAATTGCGCGTAAAAGTTTAGTCGCTTCAAGCCTTATAAAGAAAGGGGAGGCATTGACAGAACAAAATATAACTGCAAAAAGACCAGGTAATGGGATTTCTCCCACTTATTATTGGGAAATGTTAGGAAAAATAGCCGATAAGAATTATCAAGTTGATGAGCTCATTCAAAATGAGCTCAAACATATTTAAAAGGAAAACCAAAATGTTACTAGCAAAAACCATTGAAACAACTGGGATTGTAAATAATCCACATCAATTATTATTAGATGAGTCACTGCCAATTACGGAAACCAGTCGAGTGCGTGTGATTGTTATTGTGATAGAAGAAGCGCAGATGATAACAGAATCCCAAACAACTTTGAAACGTGACCCTAAAAGAATTGATGCATTATGTGGCGCATTTAAAAATTATCTTTCAAGTAGTGAGGGATTTGCAAAAAGAAAAAAAGAAGAAATAATGCTTGAGGAAACCAAATGGCAAAGAAAATAACCAAATATGTTATTGATGCTTGTGCTTTAATCGCATTTTTGCAAAATATTTGATGTAATTGAAAAAGCTGGAAATTTATCATTTTACTGGTTAAGATAATGGCTTGAGACATCATTTATTTATAAATAAAAGAATGAAAACTATCACGCTAAAGGATTGAAAAAATGAAGATAGGCTATTTTGCAGATGGTCCTTGGTCTCATAAAGCATTAGATTTAATACTTGAATCTTCAAAATTCCAAGTACTATTTATTGTCGCAAGATATAAAGCACCAGATCCTATTCTGGCTGATTATGCTAAAAGATTAAGCATTCCATTTTTAACACATCCAAAGGTCAATTCTCAAGAATTTATTAATATCATTAAAAATGATGGCGCAGATTTATTGGTTTCAATGTCATTTAACCAAATCATTAAAGCTGGCTTAATTCATCTGGCTCCTAAGGGTTACTATTCATTATATATAGGACTTACGCATTGACAGAAAATTTAAAATATGTGGAAAAAGGCGGATAAACCACTGCGAAGAGGTTTGTTTTGACTTATCTGTATCGATAAAGTAATCCTTGTAGTTATTTACCTCAAAAATAGGAATAAAATAATGGGATTAATCTATGCTGAGATAGAATTAGTAAGTGCTGGTGATAAAGAATTAGCAAGAAAAGGCTATATCAAAGAAAAGGAAATTAAAAAGGAAATAGTGACGGCTTTGGTAGATAGTGGTGCTTATATGATGTGCATAAATGAGCATATTAAAAATCAATTGGATTTACCAAAAGTTTCTCGAATGGAAGCTGAACTTGCAAATGGTGCTATGCAAATTCTTGAGATAGTTGGACCTTTAATTGTAAATTTTAAGAATAGAACGACAAGTTGTAATGCAGTGGTGTTACCAGGAGAAAGTGAAGTTTTATTAGGCAGCATTCCAATGGAAGATTTAGATGTTGTCTTAGTACCAAAATTACAAACTATTGATGTTAATCCTGATTCTAAATATTTAGCTAAGAAAAAAATTAAATAATGATTATATTGGAAATAAGCTTATGTCGGGTGCAAAGTAATAGATAATTAAATGAAACAAATTGCTGTTATTGGTGGTTATCACAGGTACCAGAGATAACCCAGCCGGTTGAACTGATTTTACCTGTGTATAAAAATAGCCAACGGTCTCGTTGGTTGCTAAAAATGGGCTTATGGTTGTATGATAAGCTTGCTGGCAATGATAATATTGCCCCTCATCGTTGGTATTGTGCCTCAGACTTACGTCGTTTGGCACCCTCTCTAAAATCTCAGGGTTTGCAAGGTAAGGTGGTTTTGTTTTTTATGATGGGCAAATGGATGATTACAAACTGGGGCTTTGGGTGGCTAATCAGGCAAAAACGCTGGGGGTAAAAATTTTTGAACAGCAACCAGTCAAACGAATTTATCTTGATGGCACTTTGGAAATCACAACCAATAAAAAACAATACGATGCCATTATAAATGTTGCGGGGCCTTGGGCAGTTTCTCTGTTGATTGATAGCCAACTTTCCAGCTCATATCAATTAGATTTGGTACGTGGCAGCCACATTTTATTTGACAATTTTTTGGAGCGTGGTTATTTTTTACCTGTGCCTGGTGAAGCGAGAATTTGTTTTGTGTTACCTTATAAAGGCAAAACCTTAGTAGGTACAACAGAAGTCAGACAAACCTTGGAACAACCCATCAGATGCAGTGAGGTAGAAGCCAAATACCTTGTGAAGGTTTACAATAGCTATTTTACGGATTCAAAGTCTATTAATGATATTAATGAAGCCTTTTCTGGGGTTAGGCCACTCCTCCATTCTGCTACAGAGGCCCATAAAACCACACGAGAATATGCGATAGAAACGAGAGGACGTTTAATTACAGTATACGGTGGTAAATGGACAACAGCGCGTGTTTTAGGGAAAAAAGTGGCTAATGCTGTGGCACAAATTATTAGCAGCAACTAAGAAATAATTTATTGTGAAATATTTCGATTATATTATAATTGGTGCAGGTATTATAGGTCTCTCCATTGCAAAAACTCTCAAAATGGGTGCGCCTAATGCCAGTGTGTTAATTTTAGAAAAAGAAGACGCGATTGGTAAGCATGGTAGTGGCAGAAATAGTGGGGCGGGTACCTTTTATGGATAATGATCTGGTTGAGTTTGCTATGCAAGTTCCTGTTAATTTAAAATTAGGTAATTTGCAAGAAGTGAGTCGTATAAATGAGAATGAACTTTATAAAAAACAAAAATATTTTCAAAAAACTAAAGATGGTAAACTGTTGTTACGTAAAGCGATGGAAGGCTACATTCCGGAGGTTGTAACTCAACGGGAAAAGCAAGGATTTTCAGCACCAGATGCAAGCTGGTTTCGTGGGGAAAGTATTGATTATGTTAATGAAAAATTGATGTGTGCTAATGCACACATTTATAACTATAGTGGTCGTTATCAAAGATGGGAGTAAAAATTGAAGAAAATTTTTAATAAATCCAAATAGTTGGAAAAATTATTTGCTCCCTTTTATGGTGACGACCACTATATTTAGATAAAAATGCTGTGCAGGCATTAATTCAGGAACATTTATCAGGACAAACAAATCGTCGCTTATTATAGTTATCGCGGGCATAGAAGGAACTAATTAAATGGTTCTTCAATAGAATCTAACTCAACATCAGCAAGCCAATATTCATCTTCCTTTTTTTGTATTTTATCATAGAGACCTTGGCAGGTTTCTGATGTAATGTTACTACAATAAGACAAAATAAAAATAAGCACGATTTAGTTCCTTCTATGCCCGCGATAACTATAGTCAATTTAGATTGATAATGAGCTTTTTGTGAGATTTCAACTACTTAACAAAAAAAGCGTTATCGCATGCTCGTACTTAAAAAGTTGGGCTATGTCAAAAATATGACAGGTGAAATTTTTCTTGACAGAAAAGGCTTATATATATTATCATTAGAACTTACGCATTGACAAACTTAATTTTTTGTTTTCATTATAAATATCATAGGGTTATGAAATTTTGGTCAAACCCCAAATCTGCAAAAAATTTGTATGTACTTATTGATTTTTCGTACATCAACATGGGTTAATGCTGTCCTAACATATTTTGGTTTATTTGACAATGCGTAAGTCCTAGAACATATTGGCAAATTTAAAAACAATGGTAGGGAATGGCATAAAAAATCACAATCACCAGAAGTTAATGTCTATAAATACTGGTTGGGTAAATGTTGGAATTAGCCATGATACGGCGAAATTTGCTGTAGAATCTATCCGTCGATGGTGCTATGAAATGGGAAAACATCTTTATAAACACGCGACGGATTTACTCCGCCGATTGCGGCGGTAGTAATGGTTATCGTGTTAGATTATGGAAATTTGAATTACAAAACTTGCTAATGAACTTGAGCTTATTAATTCATGTTTGTCATTTTCCTCCTGGGACACGCAAATGGAATAAAATTGAACATCGTATGTTTTGTTATATTTCTCAAAATTGGCGGGGAAAACCTTTGAGCAGTAGACAAGTTGTTGTCAATCTGATTTCCAACACAAAAAACAGTAAAGGACTTACCATTCAAGCAAGGCTTGATGAAAACGAGTATAATACTGGAATTAAGGTAACAGATGCTGACTTTAGTTTAATTACTATTGAAAAAAATGATTTTCATGGTGAATGGAATTATAGAATTTTAGGACTTACGCATTGTCAAATAGACGAAAATATGTTAGGTTTGCATAAACCCACATTGATGTACGAAAAATAGAAAAGTACATACAATGTTGATAACGTATGATGAACGTACATGTTAATAGCTAAATAAATTTATTATAATATACATAAGCATTTTTTGTTAAGAAAAATTTGACCTGTCACATTTTTGACATAACCCAACTTTTTAAGCGCGAGCATGCTGTAACGCTTTTTTTGTTAAGTAGTTGAAATCTCACAAAAAGCTTATTATCACCTAAATTGATTAACATATTTTAAATTTTCTGTCAATGCGTAAGTCCTAAATTTTGCCAAAATCAATTCAATAAATGTTCAAGTTATTTTTGC
>CAYFOB010000090.1:318-6142 GCA_964344525.1 uncultured Thiomargarita sp. | reverse complement strand
CAAACCCTAAAGCATTAGGAATGAAAATTAAATAATACCCAAAATTAAACCTGTCAGGTTTGACTTAAAGAAATTTTGCCATATAATTAAAACAACATGAAAAAAGCATTCATTACTGGAATTACTGGCCAAGATGGTTCATACCTAGCTGAATTTCTCTTAGCAAAAGGTTATGAAGTTCATGGCGTGATAAGACGTGTCTCTGTATTTAATACTGCTAGAATTGATCATATTTTGGATCATGCCAGAGTTCATACCTATCACGGTGATTTAGCGGATTCTAGTAACTTAAATCGTTTATTACAAAAAATAAATCCAGATGAAATTTATAATTTAGCGGCTCAATCTCATGTAGCCGTATCCTTTGAAGTACCTGAATATACCGCAGAAGTGGTCGGAGTGGGTACAATACGCTTGTTAGATGCCATTAGAGATATCGGATTAAAAACCAAATTTTATCAAGCTTCAACCTCAGAATTATTTGGGGGATTGCCCTGCACCGCCCCTCAAAATGAAACAACCGCTTTTTGTCCAAAATCGCCCTATGGGGCCGCTAAGTTATACGCCTACTGGGTCACAGTAAACTACCGCGAAGCTTATGGGATGTTTGCTTGTAATGGCATTCTTTTTAATCATGAGTCTCCTAGACGGGGAGAAACTTTTGTTACCAAAAAAATTACCAAAGCAGTCGCCAAAATCTATCATAAAAAACAACAACTTTTAAAATTGGGTAATTTGGATGCCAAACGAGATTGGGGTTATGCCAAAGACTTTGTAGAATGTATGTGGCTAATGCTACAACAGGAGCAACCGGAAGATTTTGTGATTGCTACTGGCAAAACTTATACAGTACGGCAATTTGTTGAACTGGCCTTTCGTGAGGTAGATATTGAAATTGAGTGGATTGGTAAAGGCATCAATGAAAAAGGTGTTAACACCAAGACGGGAGAAGTGCTTGTGAAAATAGACCCACGTTATTTTCGTCCGAGTGAAGTAGAACTACTTTGGGGGGATGCCAGCAGAGCTAAGGAAAAACTGGGTTGGGAAAATAAAACCAATTTAGAGGAATTGGTGAAAATTATGGTTGAATATGATCTGAAGCATAGCTTGTAGGAATTTTTTTGATATGATTGACTCTTGCATTTTAAGCCCTCAACATTCAATATATCTAGCAGGTCATCGTGGCTTAGTTGGTTCTGCTATCCACAGGCAACTTAAGTTTGCCGGCTTTAGCAATATCATTACCCGCACCCGTGGTGAGCTTGATCTAACCAACCAATTAGCCGTGCGCCAGTTTTTCTCCCTTGAAACGATTGATTACGTAATCGTCTCAGCTGCTAAAGTAGGTGGTATTCATGCGAATAATACTTACCCGGCAGAATTCATCTATCAAAATCTGATGATAGAGGCTAATATTATCCACGAGGCTTATCGTGCTGGTATTAAACGTTTACTTTTTTTAGGCAGTTCGTGTATTTATCCTAAACAAGCCCCACAACCAATGACTGAGGAGACCATCCTGACTGGTCCCCTGGAATCGACTAACGAACCTTACGCCATTGCCAAGATTGCTGGTATCAAGCTATGTGAATCATATAATCGTCAGTATGGGACTCATTATCGTTCAGTTATGCCTACCAATCTATATGGACCCAACGATAATTTTGATTTAGAAAATAGTCACGTTATTCCGGCTTTGATACATAAGTTTCATAAAGCCAAGCTGGATAACCAGCCAAGTGTTGAAATTTGGGGGACTGGCCAAGCAAAACGCGAATTTCTTTATGTGGATGATATGGCTGATGCGAGTATTTTTATCATGGGATTGGATGATGAAACTTACGCTGCACACACCAAACCCATGCTATCCCATATCAATATAGGAACGGGTGAAGATATTACTATCCAATCATTAGCAAAAATGATTCAACAGATAATCGGCTTTCAGGGAAAAATCCACTTTAATTTGGATCATCCAGATGGATCACCACGCAAATTGTTAGATGTTTCTCTTTTAAAATCAATGGGATGGTTTCAAAAAACAACTCTCCGTGAGGGGGTGGCTGCTACTTATCAGTGGTTATTGGAAAATCAAGAAACTTTTCGTAGTTAATTAAAAGGGGTTGGTAACAGTATTGAGAAATTTGATACTATTTATTATAGTGGTCGTCACCATAAAATAAACCTACCATGTTTTGAAAACATGGCAGGTTTAGTTGCAAACTTTATTATATGCACGTTCCTTACGTAATTTGGAAACAAAAAAAGTTGCTTGATCACACATAAAGATCATGAAAATTATAACAATTATTCCTGCCAGAGGTGGCTCTAAAGGCATACCTGTCAAAAACCTCATTGATTTTTGTGGTAAGCCACTTATTGCTTGGAGTATTCTGCAAGCCAGTGAAACTCAATTAGTAGATGAGGTATTTGTCACATCAGATAGTGATGAAATTTTAAATGTGGCAGAAAAATATGGTGCTACATCTATTAAACGTCCTTTAGATTTATCTACTGATACAGCAACTTCAGAAGCAGCTTTATTACATGCATTAAATAGTATTTCAGATTCACCTGATCTAGTTATATTTCTACAAGCCACATCTCCGCTTAGAGATTCAAAAGATATAGATGCTGCCATAAAAATTTTGTTAAAACAAAACGCTGATTCACTTTTTTCAGCTGCTTTGTTGGATGATTTTTGTGTGTGGAGTCAGAGTGAAAAAAAGCTGTATGGCTTAACATTTGATCCTTGGAATCGTGGCAGGCGGCAAGATAGAGAGCCGTTGCTTTTAGAAAATGGGTCAATTTATGTATTTAAACCATCTATACTTCGTGAACATAATAATCGGCTTGGGGGGCAAATTGGTTGGTATGAAATGCCTTATTGGAAATCTCATGAAATTGATTCAGTTGATGATTTAGATTTATGTGCGTATTATTTCCGTAAAAATATTTTAAATAGCCCAAAATTAAAAGCTGATGCCCTTGATTTAATAGTTTATGATTTTGATGGCGTGATGACTGATAATTGTGTATTGGTTCAACAAGATGGTACAGAGGCAGTCATGGCAAATAGGGCGGATGGTTTGGGAGTGGATATCATTAGGCAATTAGGTATTCCACAACTCATTCTCAGTACTGAGAAAAATCCGGTGGTACAGGCAAGAGCCAAAAAATTAAATTTAGAGCTGATTCAAAGTTGCAATAATAAGCGGCAAGCATTAATTGTTTACTGCCAAGAACATAATTATAATATTGAGCGTGTTGCTTATATTGGTAATGATATTAATGATTTGGAAGTTATGCGTATTGTAGGCTATCCTATCGCGCCTGTGGATGCTCATGCTAAAGTTAAACATATAGCAAAAATCGTGACTTCTGCCGCAGGTGGTAGTGGTGTCATTAAAGAATTTGCAGAAAAAATTTTAAATGAACCAAACAATTAAAAAACGTATTGAAGATAGTATCTGTGTAAAAACATTATTACTTAACAATCCAGCCCTAATTTTGCAAATTGAAAATTTAGCGGTTGCAATACAAAGCGCATTGACTAATAATGGCAAAGTGATTTTTGCTGGGAATGGGGGAAGTTTTGCTGATAGTATGCATTTAAGCACAGAATTTGTGTCACGTTTTCAGGAAGAGCGTCAAGCATTGCCAGCCATTGCGTTGGGTACCAATAATTCCAGCTTGACTGCCATTGGTAATGATTATACTTTTGATGATGTTTTTGCCAGAGAAATAATGGCACTTGGAAAACCTGATGATGTTTTTATCGGAATTTCAACTAGCGGAAATTCTGAAAATGTGATTCGTGCAGTGTCTATAGCAAATGATATTGCTATGAAAGTATATTGCTTGACGGGTGAAACGGGCGGAAAGCTAAAAAAACAGGCTGAATGTATTTGTGTGCCTTCAACTATAACAGCACGTATTCAGGAAGCACATATTCTTATTGGTCATATTGTGTGTGAGCTGGTTGAACAAACATTTGTGACCTCATAACAAATAAGGAATGGTAATAGATATGTCAATTTTTATTATTGCAGAAATAGGTATCAATCATAATGGCGATATTGATATTGCCAAACAGTTGATTGATGTTGCGGTAGATGCTGGTGCTAATGCTGTCAAATTTCAAAAACGGACTATTAATTTAGTCTATTCAAAAGAGATGCTTGATTCTCCCAGAGAAAGCCCTTGGGGGACAACACAACGAGCACAAAAAGAGGGGCTAGAGTTTGGTTTGGAGGAATACCAAGAAATTGATACCTATTGTAATAAGAAAGGTATTGAATGGTTTGCCTCAGCTTGGGACTTAGAAAGTCAGAAATTTCTAAGGCAATTTAATCTCAAACATAATAAGATTGCCTCAGCGATGATTGTTTATGAAGATTTGCTGAAAGAAGTTGCTTCAGAAGGCAAGCATACTTTTATCTCTACTGGTATGAGTACCTTAGCGGATATTGATAAAGCAGTGGAAATTTTTCGTACCGTTAGTTGTCCTTTTGAATTAATGCATTGTGTTTCCACTTATCCAATGAATGATACAGATGCTAATCTCAATTGTATTAAAAGTTTGCGTGAACGTTATCAATGTGATGTGGGTTATAGTGGGCATGAAGTGGGACTAGCGGTTTCTTATGCTGCAGCGGCATTAGGTATTACTTCTTTGGAACGGCATATTACTTTGGATCGTTCGATGTATGGCTCTGATCAAGCTGCTTCTGTGGAAGCGATGGGATACAAACAATTGGTTGGTGCAGTTAGGAAAATCGAAAAGGCTATGGGGAATGGAAAAATTGGCTATTATGAAACAGGAGAAGTGCCTATAGCCAAGAAGTTGAGGGAGCATTTGTCTTGGAGTTCTGATAATCTTGAGGGGTTTGTAAGGAAATAATTGACTTTTTCGCTAATATGTATGTAAGAAAATATGCAAGAAAATAACTCAAAAATATATCGCACTGTGTGGATGAATGGTGAGCTAGTTCCAGAATCGGAGGCAAAACTTTCTATCTATGATTCTGCCTTGATGTTTGGAGACATGGTGTTTGAGATGACACGCTCATTTAATAAAGTTCAATTTAAACTGCGTGAACATTTGGAACGTTTATATGCAGGTATAAAAATTCTCCGTATTCCCATGACAATGCGTTTGGGCGAAATGGAACAAGCTATTTACCAAACAATTGAAGCAAATGCCCCTCATTTTTCCAAAGATGATGAACATCGACTCATGATTGATATTTCTCGTGGATTGCTTGGTATTTATCAAGATAAAGTTAATGTTCATAAAGGAACAAACGTAATTATTGCTGATTTTCCTTTGCGTTGGACAGTAGCAGGTATGGGGTATCTTTTTGACACTGGAATTAATGCTGTTATTCCTTCTCAACGCGCTATTCCTGCTAGCTTATTAGATCCTAAAATTAAAAATCGCAGCCGTATTCATTATCTTATGGCTAATATTGAGGTGTCAGGTTATGCTGGAGATGATAACTGGGCATTATTATTGGATACAGATGGGTTTATTGCGGAAGGAACAGGAGACAATTTTTTTATTGTCAGTAATGGAAAAATTATTACCCCGGAAGGTAGAAATGTATTACGCGGCATTAGTCGTGCTTATGTTGTTGAAGAATTAGCTTCGCAGCTAGGAATAGAAATCATTGAAAAAAATATTGAACCTTATGATGTTTATACTGCGGATGAAGCATTTATGACAGGTACACCATTTTGTATGTTGCCAGTATCTCGTCTTAACGATGTTGCTATTGGTGATGGCAAAGTTGGAATAATATTCAATAAATTGTTGGCTCAA
>CAYFOB010000090.1:0-308 GCA_964344525.1 uncultured Thiomargarita sp. | reverse complement strand
AGCAGCACAGATTAAATCTTGGGATGCAACAAGAAAAAAAATTAAGACAGACGCGCCTACACCATATAGTTTTAAGAAAAAATAATGAATAAAATCGGCTTCATGCAAGGAAGACTTTCCCCTCTCATAAATGGAAAAATTCAAGCTTTCCCATGGCCTTATTGGCAAAACGAATTTTCAATAGCGGCAGACAATGGTTTTAATATTATGGAGTGGATATTGGATCAGGAACGTCTCTATGAAAATCCACTAATGAACGCTACAGGACGTGCAAAAATCCGACAATTGATGTCGCAATATAATATTAC
>CAYFOB010000089.1:3524-10784 GCA_964344525.1 uncultured Thiomargarita sp. | reverse complement strand
AATATTCTAATTAACTAACTTGAACATCGAGTAAAAGTAATCCTTGTAGTTATTCCGACTCCTTTTACCAAGAACAAGCCCACTTAAATCTCCATTTTAAGGCTTCGCTTCGCTAAGCACTCCAAAAAAAAACGTCGAATTTCTTTTCGTTCCAAGCTTAGCGAAGCGACATTTTTTTTGCTTAACTTAATGGCAGTGGTTCAGGGCTAGGATGATTGACTACCACGTTCTAACATTTCCGCTGCATGTGCCAAAGTTTGGGGCGTCATTTCCACACCGCCTAGCATCCGCGCAATTTCTTCAACACGTTGTTGACTACTTAAAGCCTTAATGTGAGCATGTGTCGTGTTTTGTTGAAAGCTTTTGCTAACTTGTAAATGCTGATGCCCTTGGGATGCCACTTGTGGTAAGTGGGTGATGCATAACACCTGACGTTGTTGTCCTAAATGGTTTAGTAATTTTCCTACAATTTCCGCCACGCCACCACCAATACCAACATCCACTTCATCAAAAATTAAAATGGGCACACCACTACCCTGGGCAGTTATCACTTGTATTGCTAAGCTAATCCGCGACAATTCGCCGCCCGATGCGACTTTACTCAGCGGTTTAGGTGGGTGCCCAGGATTGGTACTGACTAAAAATTCAATTCTGTCGGTGCCAATTGCAACAGGGAGCATTTTTTCATCCGCATTGACGCTAATAACCAATTGTCCTCCTGGCATCCCCATTCGATGCATCTCAGCGCTGATTTTTTTGGATAATTGTTGCGAAGTTTGCAAACGTTGCTGGTGCAAATTTTTGGCAGCAGCACGATAATTTTGCAAGGCTTCTGCTAATTGGGCTTTTAAGCGGATTGCATTTTCTTCATAATTTTCCAATTCAGTCAATTGCTGACTTAGATTTTCAAAATGTGTGGGCAAGTCAGCAACACGAACTCGATGTTTACGTGCTATATCCTGAAGTGTGGTCATTTGTTGTTGAACTTCTTGTAAGCGCCCTGAATCAAGGTCCATGCGATGTAAATAGTGGCGCAATTCCCCCACAGCTTCTTGTGTTTGAATGATGGCATTTTCCAAAAGTGCGGTGATATCGTTAAGTCGGGGATCATGTTGTTGCACATTTTCCAGGACATGATTGGCTTGGCTGAGACAAGAGAGTGTTGAGCCGCTTTCCTCGTTATCAAGTAACGACAACGCAAGTTGACTGTTATCTAACAATTTTTGGGCATTCGCAAGACGACGGTGCTCGTTATCCAGCTCCTCCAAAGCCTCTGTTGTCAATTCAAAGGCTTCAAGTTCTTCTACCTGATAGCGTAAAAAGGCGATTTTAGCTTCACGATCCTCCCCCCCCAATGCATCTAAGGCTGTTTTTAGTGAGTGCCAACGTTGATAAGTCCGCATAACTTGTTGTAAAACGCCCTTATCTTCCGCCATATCATCAATTAACCGGCGCTGTGCCTCGTTTTTAAGCAAAGATTGATGAGCATGTTGACCATGAATATCTACTAAATATTCACCTAATTTACGTAAAGTTTGCACCGAAACAGGCTGATCATTGATATAGCCCCGCGAGCGCCCATTGTAGCTAATCACACGGCGCACGAGACACTCACCCTCATCATCCAATTCTTGGTGTTGCAACCACGCTTGCGCAGCTGGGGGTAAAGTAAAAACCGCATTAACCACCGCCGTTTCACTGCCTTGTCGCACAACACTGGTATCCGCCCTATCACCGAGCACCAAACTGAGGGCATCAATCAATATAGATTTACCTGCCCCAGTTTCACCGCTGATGATGGTAAGTCCACTGTTGAAATGCAACTTTAATTGTTTAACAATGGCAAAATTTTCAATCTGTAGATAATGCAACACTTTAGTTATCTATTTATTAATGAATGTTATTAATCAGTTATCAGTTACCAGTTATCAAACACTGATAACTAGCTCCAATCCAATTTAGCGCGTAAGGTGGCATAATGATCATGCCCTTGTGGATGGATCAAGCGAATGTGTTGGCGTTTTTCGATCACAACACAATCACCCGACACAAGTGTTTGAGACAATACACCATCACAATCGAGTTGTGCTTGTCCCCTTTGATCTTGATTTATGGTAATTTTTATGCAACTGTCACCATCAACGACGAGTGGGCGACTGCTGAGAGTATGCGGACAAATTGTTACCAACACCAAGGCATTTAATGAGGGGTGCATTATAGGTCCGCCTGCCGAAAGCGCATAAGCGGTAGAACCGGTGGGTGTTGCCACCACTAAACCATCGGCACGTTGGCGATTAACAAAATGCCCATTAATCATGGTTTCAAAGGTCAATAGGTGCGGCACCTTTCCACGATAAATAACTATATCATTCAAAGCGTTACTAGAAGAGAGACAACGTTTCTCGCGATGCACTTCAGCAGAAATCAAAAAACGATCTTCTTCAAGAAAGGTCCCCCCCAAAATATCAGTCAAATATTTTTCTATTTCTGTCGGATTTATATCGGTTAAAAAGCCTAACCGCCCTAAATTAATACCCAACAGGCTAATATCATATTTTGCTAATGAACGGGCAGCTTGTAACAACGTACCATCGCCACCAATCACTATAACTAAGTCACAGCGCATACCCAATGCCTCAGTATTAGCAACAATATTTAAATCTGTCGTATGAGACAATAGTTGTGCGCTAGAGGCCTCAAGCAGTAGATGATAACCGCGCAAAAAATTGATCAAAACTTCTAAACTGTTTTTGACTTTTACATCACCACGTTTGGCAATAAGCCCTATACTTTTAAACATAGTTATTAATATATCGTATGTATGCTAATCAATCATTAGTCAATGTGTTGTTGCCTCTAACCATCTTTGGTGGAATCCAGAAAAAAACCAAGGTTTAATTTTTGATTTCCTTAAGATATTGTCACGTCCCCCTAAAAAACTATCTATCTAATCTAATTAAAGAAAAGGTTTTTTGCCCAAAATATTTAGGATAGATTATACATTTTAACTGACAAAATAGGGTGTTATCACATGCTCACTTATAACAAGATCAGTGAACGTGCTCAACACTTGTTAAAAGTGTTAATCAATCGTTATATCCGTGAGGGACAACCGGTTGGCTCACGCACACTGTCACGCGAAACGGATCTCACTCTCAGTCCTGCCACTATTCGTAATGTGATGGCAGATCTTGAAGAAATGGGGTTGGTTTGCTCACCACATACTTCAGCAGGTCGTATTCCTACCGTGCGTGGTTATCGCTTGTTCATTGATAGCCTATTGCAAGTTAAACCATTGGATAGTCAAGAAGAATTGCATTTGCGTAGCCAGTTTAACCAAAGTGAGTGCAACCAAGATTTACTGGAACAAACTTCTCATTTGCTATCTGAATTTACCCATTTAGCGAGTGTAGTTATGTTACCGCAGTGCTATTCCAAAGCACTGCGTCATGTTGATTTTTTATCCTTGTCTGAAAAACGTGTTTTAGCCGTTTTAGTTTTTAATGAACAGGATGTTGAAAATCGCATTATACACACGACTCGCCACTACTCATCAGCCGAATTGCAAAGTGCAGCTAATTATTTGAATGATGCCTTTGCTGGCAAAAATGTTAAAACGGTACGTAACGACTTGCTACATGAGCTACAAAAAACTCGCAAAGATATGGACAAAATAATGCAAGCTGCTATCGAAATAGCAGAAAAAGCCTTTGAGGACAAAAACACCAAGGAACGTGATTTTGTGATGGCAGGGCAAACTAATCTCATGGATATTGCCGAACTTTCCAATGTTGAAAAATTACGGGATATTTTTGTCGCATTTAATGAAAAGCGCGATATTTTACATTTGCTCGATCAAACCCTCAAGGCCCAAAGTATGCGAATTTTTATTGGCGAAGAGTCAGGCTATGAAGTGCTATGTGACTGTAGCGTAATCACCTTTCCCTATAGTGTCAAGGACAATGTGATAGGTGTACTTGGTGTGATTGGCCCGACACGCATGCCCTATGAACGGGTCATTCCAATTGTCGATTTAACTGCAAAATTACTCGGTTCAGCCTTGAACCCTCACTGAATTATCCCCATTACTGCCCAACCAAAATATTCGCATGATCCCCTAAACCTTGTATTCCTGTCGCAGGAATACCTGGTTGGTTTGGCTAAGCATTAATATTTAATAATAAACTAAATTGAAAGGAGATTGTATGGCAACTGTGCCAGAAACCAACGAAAATGAAAAAACGACGCCACAAACAGATGCGGCAAACGAAACCACCGTGCAAATTGAGACCACAGAGGAAACCGCACAGACTGAGCCAGATGCCGCTCCAAAAATAGAGGAATTAACTCAAGAATTAGCCAAAGCCACACAAACTGCTGAAAAACATTGGGACAATTTACTGCGCAAGCAGGCTGAGTGTGACAACTTGCAAAAACGCATGGCGCGCGATTTGGAAAATGCGCGTAAATACGCCCTAGAAAAAATCGCCACAGAATTGCTTGCAGTCAAAGACAGCATGGAATTGGGTTTAGAGGCTGCTGCTAAACCAGAAACTAGCCTTGATGCTGTGCGCGAGGGCATGACTTTGACCTTAAAAATGTTGACTGACGGCATGGCAAAATTTGATATTGTGGAAATTAATCCGGTCAATGAAAAATTTAATCCACAATGGCACGAAGCGATGGCAATGCAACCCAGCCAGGACGTGGAAGAGGGAACAGTGTTGCATATCCATCAAAAAGGCTATCAACTCAATGATCGCCTATTGCGTCCTGCGCGAGTGATCGTGGCAAAAGCTGCGCTTGAAAATCAAGGTGATGCCCCAATATAAACGACATAAAAATATCGTTAGAATATTCTAACACATAGGAATTAAAAGGAGAAGAAAGTTATGAGTAAAATCATTGGTATTGATTTAGGAACGACCAATTCTTGCGTCGCTGTGATGGAAGGTAAAAGCAACCGCGTCATTGAAAATAGTGAAGGAGCGCGCACCACACCGTCTATTGTTGCCTACAGCGGTGATGATGAAGTGTTGGTGGGACAATCTGCTAAACGTCAAGCGGTGACCAATCCTGAAAATACCTTATTTGCAGTCAAACGTCTGATTGGGCGCAAGTTTAAAGACAGTGTTGTGCAACGCGACGTGGATATGGTGCCCTACAAAATTGTTGAAGCTGATAACGGTGATGCTTGGGTATCTGTCAAAGGCAAAAAAATGGCACCACCAGAAATTTCTGCCCGCGTGTTGATGAAAATGAAAAAAACCGCTGAGGATTTCTTAGGTGAGCAAATCAAAGAGGCTGTTATTACAGTTCCTGCTTATTTCAACGACTCACAACGCCAAGCGACTAAAGATGCGGGACGTATTGCGGGTTTGGATGTAAAACGCATTATTAATGAACCAACAGCAGCGGCTTTGGCTTATGGCATGGACAAACAACACGGTGATATCAAAATTGCTGTGTATGACTTAGGTGGTGGTACATTTGATATTTCTATTATTGAGATTGCAGAAGTTGATGGCGAGCATCAATTTGAAGTATTGTCTACCAATGGGGATACCTTTTTAGGTGGGGAAGATTTTGATTTACGTATCATTGATTATTTGGTTGATGAATTTAAAAAAGATAGCGGGATTAATCTCAAAAAAGATCCTTTAGCTTTGCAACGCTTGAAAGAAGCCGCAGAAAAAGCCAAAATTGAGCTTTCTTCAAGTCAACAAACTGAAGTGAATTTGCCCTATGTGACGGCAGATGCAAGTGGACCAAAACACCTGAATATCAAATTGACTCGTGCAAAACTTGAATCTTTGGTGGAAGATTTGATTGATCGTAGCATGGGGCCCTGTAAAATCGCGTTGAAAGATGCTAATTGCTCAGCTTCTGATATCAACGAAGTCATTTTAGTGGGTGGGCAAACTCGTATGCCCAAAGTACAAGAAACGGTTAAAAAACTGTTTGGCAAGGAGCCACGCAAAGATGTTAACCCTGATGAAGCTGTTGCTGTTGGTGCCGCTATTCAAGGGGGGGTATTGAGCGGTGATGTAAAAGATGTGTTGTTGTTGGATGTGACGCCATTATCTTTAGGGATTGAAACCTTGGGTGGCGTAATGACTAAGCTGATCCCGAAAAATACCACGATTCCAACTAAACAATCACAAATCTTCTCAACCGCAGATGATAACCAACAAGCAGTAACGGTGCATGTATTGCAAGGCGAACGTGATGTTGCGGCGGCTAACAAATCTTTGGAAAAATTTGATTTGACTGAGATTCCACCGGCACCGCGTGGTATCCCACAAATTGAAGTGACTTTTGATATTGATGCGAATGGTATTTTGCATGTCTCTGCCAAAGACAAGGCGACTGGTAAAGAACAATCTATTTCTATCAAAGCCTCTAGTGGCTTATCTGAAGAAGAAATAGAAAATATGGTCCAGGATGCTGAAGCACATGCAAGCGAAGACAAAAAATTCCAGGAAATGGTTCAAGCGCGTAACATTGCCGATAACATGATCCATGCAACGGAGAAATCCTTGAAAGAGCTGGGCGAAAAAGTCAGCGCTGATGACAAAACCGCCATTGAAGCCGCTATAGAGGATCTCAAGAAAGCCCTTAAAGGGGATGACAAAGCGGAGATTGAAGCTAAGACTCAAACTTTGACTGAACTCTCGGGTAAAATTGCGCAACAAGCTTATAGTCAAGCTGGCGGTGCTGATCCCTCTGGTTTTACTGATGCAGCAAAAGCGGCAGCTGAAAACGCCAAAACTAAAGACGGTGATAAAGCAGATGTGTTTGATGCTGAGTTTGAAGAAGTTAAAGATGGTAAAAAATAACCCCCCTCAGTATTAAGTACTACCCCTTCTATTAGACATTAGACTTGTCCCTAAATTTGAACTGTGATTTTTATGATTTATGTGATTGATTTGAGGAAAAAATCAGCATGAGCACCCTCATAATAATCATATCAATCACATAAATCACAGTTCAAATTATTTAAGAGCGCTGCTTTGTACTCCAAAAAAACGTTGAATTTTTTTTCGCTCCAAGCAACGCTTTGCTCTTAACTTAATGGCAGTACTTTTAAAAGGGGGCTTCGCAAGTTTCACGCAATCACCACACTGTAACAAATTTACCAACCATGTCAAAACGTGATTATTATCAAGTACTTGGTGTACAAAAAAATGCATCCGAAGATGAACTGAAAAAAGCCTACCGCCGCTTGGCGATGAAATATCATCCTGATCGAAATCAAAA
>CAYFOB010000089.1:3092-3472 GCA_964344525.1 uncultured Thiomargarita sp. | reverse complement strand
GTTTTGGAGGGTTTGGCGATATAGGCGATATTTTTGAAAGCGTCTTTGGTGGTGGTTTCCGAAGCGGTGGTAGTCGGGGGGCCTTTCGGGGATCAGATTTACGTTATGATTTAACCTTGTCGCTTGAGGAAGTGGTGGCGGGGACCGAAGTGAAAATCCGTGTGCCTACACAAGTTGTTTGTAGCAAATGTCATGGCAGTGGCGCTAAACCTGGGACAAGTCCAAAAACGTGTTCGCGTTGTGGTGGGCAAGGTCAAATACGTATGACGCAAGGCTTTTTTTCGGTGCAGCAAACCTGTCCAAGCTGTCAAGGCGCAGGGCAAATCATTTCAGAACATTGTTCTACATGTCGTGGTAGTGGGCGTGTCCTTGAACACAAA
>CAYFOB010000089.1:2426-3058 GCA_964344525.1 uncultured Thiomargarita sp. | reverse complement strand
GAAGGTGAGGCAGGCGTTAATGGGGGACCCGCCGGAGATTTATATGTACAAATTATTGTTCGCCCCCATCCTATATTTACTCGTGAAGACAACCATTTATCTTGCGAAGTACCAATTAGTATCGTCACTGCGGCTTTAGGCGGTGAGTTGGAAGCCCCCACATTAAATGGTAGTGTTATGCTCAAAATTCCCCCAGAAACGCAAACGGGTAAAGTCTTTCGCATTCGTGGCAAGGGTGTTAAACCGGTGCGCGGTGGCATAACAGGTGATTTACATTGCCGCGTGGTGGTAGAAACACCAATCAAACTCACCAATCACCAAAAAGAATTGCTTAAAGAATTTGATAAAAGTATGCACGAAAGCAAGAAACAGCACAGCCCAAAACAAAGTTCTTGGCTAGATGGTGTTAAAAAATTTTTTGAAGATTTGAAAAAATTAATATCTATTGTGACCCAATTTTTGGGTATATTCAAAATATAAATGAGGATAAATCAGTACTTTTTAGAGAGTATATAGGTTATGGAAAACTTTTATTTGGAGATGATTTATCTAGTGTAATCTTGCAAGAAACTCCTCAAGAACAAAAACAAATAGAGTATGAAAAATATTGGCGAGCAATGATGTTTGAAAAA
>CAYFOB010000089.1:0-2416 GCA_964344525.1 uncultured Thiomargarita sp. | reverse complement strand
GAAAAAGTGAAATTTTCAAAAACCTGGCACGTTTCCAACTTTGACAAATAAATATCTTTGGATAAATTATGACAACCCAAGTTGCAATCGCTGGCGCTGCAGGGCGAATGGGACGCCAATTAATCGAAGCATGCACCCAAACGAGCGATACCATTTTAACTGTTGCGCTTGAACATTCAGAAAGTCGCTTTGTTGGTAGCGATGCAGGTGAATTGGCAGGGATAGGCAAGCTTGATATTTATATTATTAATGATTTAAATGCTGTTATTAATAATTTCGATGTTTTGGTTGAATTCACCACCCCTGAAGCAACCCTAGCGCATTTAGCCTCCTGTCGTGCTGCCCATAAGCGTATGGTAATTGGCACCACTGGACTTTCAGCACAACAACGCGAAACCATTGAACAAGCTGCACAAGATATTGCGATTGTATTTGCCCCCAATATGAGTGTGGGCGTTAATCTCACCTTTAAGCTATTAGAAATTGCTGCCAAAGTGCTTGGTGATCGTGTTGATATTGAGGTGATTGAAGCCCATCATCGTCATAAAGTCGATGCACCATCTGGTACAGCTCTTCGTATGGGTGAAATCGTTGCTGACGCTTTGGGGCGCGATTTATCAGAATGTGCTGTGTATGGACGACAAGGAAAAACGGGAGAACGTGATCGTCGTACAATTGGTTTTGAAACAATTCGTGCGGGCGATATTGTTGGTGAGCATACTGTTATGTTTGCAGACATCGGAGAACGTGTTGAAATTACCCATAAAGCGTCTAGTCGTATGACTTTTGCTAATGGGGCAGTACGGGCAGCCCAATGGATTATGCAAAAGGATAAAGGACTGTTTGATATGCAGGATGTGTTGGGGTTGCGATAGTCCTAAAAGTCATTTATTCGCCATTAACCTGAGTTTTTTTTTGTCCTACTATCTGAATCAGAATTTTCAGAATAAACCCCAAATTTTTAAATTCTGCAAATTCTGATTCCCCCCTTCCCAAATTTAGTCAACAACGATTCTACTGATACAAATTTGGAAACCAGTGATTAGCAACGGCAGCAGGCACACCAAGTCTAACACGACCCTTAGGCGTATCTGACACCAATAAATTTTCCTCAAGCAATTGTTTAATCACGGTACGCGCAGTGCGTTCTGGTAACCCTGTTACCCTCGCTGCTTCGCCACGACTCAATGAGCCTCGCAATAACACGGTTTGAAGTATATCTGTTGCCTCAAGTTTGATTGATTGATATTGAGGGATTAAAGGGGGTATCATTTTAACATGACGTAAATGGATGTAGCCACGCACACGTTCCAAAAATGAATCCAATTGTAGACATTGGCTCATAAATTTAATTTGATCAAGGCAGGTTAACAGGAAAAACTCACAAAAATGTATCAAACCCTCATTAGATAAATTGCCACGCCCATCATAATCATGGCGACGAGGTGCATCTGCCCAAGTCAGTGATGACATATAATCATTACGTTGACGGGCAAGCCCTCGACTGATTGTCCACAAACCATAACCATCTATGGGAATTTGCCGCAAATAGGCATCTGTAAACAGACGTACCACTCGTCCATTACCATCCATAAAAGGATGTATCCACGTCAAACGATGATGAGCCGCCGCTGCTGCAATCACCGCATTGGTCCCCTGAAATTGATTGGGTGAATAAAAACGGCTAAAGCGTTCAAGAAATAGGGGCAGTTTTTCAGATAATGGTGGAATATGACGCCCTACTTTGACTTGTCGCGCTCGCAATTCACCAGCCTTGACTTCAACTCGTTTCCCTGCTTCACTCAGCCATCTGAATTCGTTTGGCAAATGTTGATAAAATTGCTGATGAATAAAAGTGATAAAGGCAATATCGGTTACACTAAGCGTTGTTTCAGTATCCAGCCGAAATTCAATCTCTTTTTGAACTTCGATATGAATACGGCTCTCAATTTGCAAAGCGCGTTGTGCCGAATCATCAGCATAATCTTCTCGCATAGCCCGTTCAATATCAATAGGTGCCGTGCTATGTCCTTCAATACGGTTAGAATAATAGCTATTGATTATCCTTAATAAATCAACAATAGTCGCCCGTGTGAGGGGATGAATTTGTCCCCCCAAAGCGGCAGAGTCACGGATAAGCGCTGTGGCTAAATCTGTTAATTTTTCGCCACTGCTTGGAAAAAGTGGCTCCATTTGAGCAGGGTGATTGTACATATTGCCGATCTTTTTGCCGATTTTTAAATAAGATAAGTTATTATAATCGTGTGATTTTTATTTCAAATAAAGGCTAAATAAGCGATCTTTTTGCCGATATTTTTCGGAAAAGCTTAGCATATAGTAGCAGCAATTCTAATTGTCTGTAAATAATTTTGAACTGTGATTCTTATGATTTTTGTGATGAAAGGTGATGAAAAAA
>CAYFOB010000088.1:6674-10811 GCA_964344525.1 uncultured Thiomargarita sp. | reverse complement strand
TTGATTCATGGAGTAAAGTCTAACAGAATTTCAGGTGTTTATCCCTAAGAGCACCTATCACCAATGTTTCTGCAAACAAATAGACATGTTTTCGAGATTCCTTGCAGGTACCCAAAAAGTGAGCTATTATGACCACAACAATGACCCCAGGTGTGTTTGGGGATTTATCAAGTACACACCAACCACTAATGATACATCACTTTCATAATTTGTCAAATCGATTATTAGAAATTAACACAAACTAATAAATAGTATCAGATTTCTCAATACTGTTACCAACCCCTTCTTATACCAACCCCCTGTCGTTTATTTTAATTCCCACCATCAATGGACGAAACGCCCGCCCATCACCACTAAAAAACCGTGAAAATCCTTCATAATATTCTAAACGCAAAACTTGGATTGTAACAATAGCGCCCTCTAATATCACAATAAAAAGGTTACCCAAAATAATCACTAACCAATCAGCAGGCGTTCCCATCATATTGGCTAAAGTAAAAACGGCTATCGCTAAAGCCGCATGATTCAAGCTAAATGCAGCAACGCGCAAAAATGAAAGCGTGTTGGCTAGATAATTGATGATGGATTCTAATCCTTCAATCAGGGTAACAAGAAAACGTTCACCAAAGGCTAGCTTGTTTTCATACCATTTATAGCTTAATATAAATAACAATGGTAGCAATACAGCCAGTTGTTGATCAATTTCAAAAACGTCTGTCGTCATCCATTGTTGGATGGCATAAAATCCGCCTAAATATAAAAATAGCCCCATGACACCGGTATTATTAAACAAAGCAGCCGCATATTCTCCTTCTCGCCAACGATTGATAATGGTAAGTAAGGTGGCTAATAAAATAAAACCAATGCCCCAATAAAGGGCAACCATTAGCATTAAGTTAGGATTATGAATCGGTGAAACCCACAAGGCTGGCAGCACGACTTCTTCAAAGCCAAAAATGCTCCCATATAAAAAGCCAAAGAAAATGGATGAGAGCCCTGCAACAATAAAAAAAGGTGTAAAAGTTTTTAGCTGATTACGCCAATACCAACCCGCTCCAACAATTAAAGCACCATGCCCAACATCGCCAAACATGGTGCCAAACATTAATAAAAATGTGAGGGCAAATAGCAGTGTTGGATCAAATTCACCATAACGAGGTGTACCATAATTTTTAACCAGCGCAATAAACGGTGCTAAAAGCCGATGATGGCGTATTAATGACGGTACTTGTGGATATTCTGAAGGAAACGGTTTACGGCTGGTGAAAACAAATGGACATTTTAATTTTTCATTCAGCATGATTTCTAGTTTGGACAAATCTTCTTTAGGAATCCAACCCTCAATTAAAGCAAGCTGTCCCCGCCCTCTCAAAGTTTCCGTTAATTCTGCATAGGCAGCCGCACTATCTAAGGTTTGATAAGCCTGCTCCAAAATCACCTGATTTTTTTCAGCCAAAACCTGCATTGCTACCATCACCGCATCACTTTGTTTTTGCAACTGCTCAATTTGAACCGTTAAATCGACGTGAACTTCTTGAGGATGACTATGAAACTCTGGGGGAATGTTTAACGGTTGAAAATCTGCATGTTCCAATATGGCGCGAACTTTATCTTGATGATCAAGCGGACCTGCTACCACAAAATACGCAACATGTTCGTCACGGTGAAAAATGTCGATAAAATGTTCTGCTAAAGCGATGGCTTCTTGAAGATGTTCAAGATTATCGACAGACACCGTGCCGATATGCAAATTTAAAAATTGCGCAGATTCTTGAAAGAGCTTTAAATCAACATCAAGCCCAGAAAAAGTTTTAAGCGTTTCCAACAAGTGTCTAACAGCGGTTTGTTGTTCTTTAATTTGATGTAATTGCTCCTCATCCTGAGACAATTGTTGCCAAATATTACCTAATTGTGTATTAACATTTTCCAGCTCAGAAAATTCAACAATGTGAGATTGTTCTATCTGAACTGGTGGCGTAAAAGGAATACGCGCCAAAATTTTTTCCAAACGACTACGGGCTAAACTAAACACGCTGCGAAAATCTTCACCAGGACGATCCGGCAAATTTTCTGCAACAGCCTCAGTGGTTTCTGGATTAAACACGCCACAATCTGCCAACACTTGTGCGGCTAACTGCGCATGTTCAGTCAGTACCTTGAGGGAAATGTATTGCATGGGTAATGATTTAAACATAATTAATTGTTAATATTCACTAATAACGGTGTCTAGTATAACTGAAAAAACACTTGCAATGCGCAAAAAAAGCTTGTATCATGTGCATCCATTGATGCAATGCGACGCTTTTTTCGTTCTTTGTGCAATATATCACGCTTCGCTAAGCTGGGAACGAAAAATCAACGTTTTTTTTTTCGTTCCAAGCGATGTCCAAGTGTCTAGTGCAAAAATTTTTAAGGGCAAACAATGAAAAAAACAGTGATTTTTTTAGATATCGACGGAGTTCTTCAACCTCATGGCAGTCAGGATAGATTTGAACATGATATGACAAAGTTGAAAGAGGATTTAGCCCAGAAGTATAATAATAATGAATACCTAAAAATGGACATGTATGATCTTGCAGCCGTGTATTACGACTGGGACAAAGAAGCGGTTGAGTACCTAAGAAAGTTATGTGTTGATTTTTCGGCAGAAATCGTCATCATTTCTGATTGGAGAGTCTATTCTCCAATATCCAGACTCAAAGACTATTTTAGGCTGCATGATTTGGATAAATATGTTGTTGATGGCATTCCTCAGCTCAGTGGAAAATTTCGGTGTGATGAATTGACTGAATATTTGAAAAACAACACGAATATTGACAGATTTGTGATACTTGACGATCAAAATGTCATGGATTTTGAAGCAAACTATCCTGAAAACTTTGTTTATTGTCGTTACAAAATGACTGAAAAAAATTATAAAAAGGCAGTGAGCATTTTGAGCCAATGATAATGGTATGCGGTTAATTTTCTTGTTCCCACGCGCTAAGGGAACAAGAAAAAAGCGAAAATCGGTATTCATAATGACTATCAAAAAATTCATAGTTGGATTATTAGGTTTTTTTGTTTTATTCCTGTGGAAAAATATTTACGCGGCAGGTTGTTTCACTTTGCTTATTCCACTTGTTATCGGGGGTATTATTACTTTTAATGTGAGGGAAGCTTTTCTCAAAAAAAGAAAATGTATCGTTGATTGCTATTTTACTGAAAAAACTTTTCCATATAGGCTCCTAAACGGTAAATTGTTTTTCACTTTGATAGCATTTATCATTTCGATGATTTTAACGCTTGCTCTCGTATTAAATGTCATCATATGGGATATTAAATATTTCATTATTTTGGGAATAGATTTATTTTTGCTTTACGGATTATATTTTTTATTTTTGAAATTTTTTGGAACTGTTTTAAAAGACAGCATAAAATATACAGTGATTAAAAATTTTTCAACACACATCAATACTCTTATTGTTTTAGTGGTTTTAGTGATTATTCAATTTTATTCTGCAGTGCCCAACTATATCAAACCCTCATTACAAGAAACGGTACAAACCGCATCCCAAACGGTTGCTTCACAATGCCAAATGACCAATACTTTCGCAAAATTAAATATTGAAAAAGAAGCTTTTATTTGGTATATCATGATTGTAAATAGTCAAAAAATCGACAATAAAAACCTAAAATGGTTAGCTTGGATAATATTTTTATTTAGCGGCGGATTGAGTATTGTTGGCTATAGCCGATATATCTTGCAAATTTTAGATATTTTTAATCAAAAAGGCTAAATCTTAACCAATAAGGATGAAAAAAATGACCGAAAAAAAAGAGAGTCATTTCTGGTTTTGGACCAGTTTTTGGGCAACAATTATAATTTTAGCCGTTTTTTATATGGCTGCCCAAATTCAAATGGTTCAACAAGCCATAGAAAAAGAGAAAAATGGCACAATCGTTGTCACTCATGAAACGGCGAGAAAACTCGAAGAATATCTGCCAGAATTTCATACCAACGTTGATAAAGAATTTATTGTCGCAAATGAATCTATTAATACTTCAATAGATGAAAACATCAATGAGGTTTTTCATCCTGTTTATGCTCAAATTCCACAATTTACGGATTTTCACTATAGCCTCACCGGAGAATAT
>CAYFOB010000088.1:0-6664 GCA_964344525.1 uncultured Thiomargarita sp. | reverse complement strand
CTTGCTACTTTAACAGGGCAATTGGGCAATCAAATACAAAAAGAATTATTTGAGAAAGTGGATTTTGATACTAGGTTATCAAACAATTTGGATCAAATCCAACAAGATTCAAATAAGATTCTGATTGAAACATTGTCAAAAATAAACAAGCAAGTTCAAGAGAAAATGAATTTTAGCAATTCAGAAATGGTGCTATTTGAAGAATTAGCGAATTTTTCTCTTGTTGATGCTCAAAGCAGATTTGCAAATAATGTTTCCACAAGAACAACAGGTATTGGCGCGGGGGTTGTTGGGGCTTTAATCGCTAAAAAAGCCGCCTCAAAAATGGCTGTCAAAATACTTGCTAAAGTCGGTGCGAAAACGGCATTAAAGGCAGGGGGCATAGGTGGTGGTGCTGCGACTGGCGCTACGATTGGTGCATTAGGGGGACCCGTTGGTAGTGCGATTGGTGGTACGATTGGTGGCATTATTGGTTGGTTTGTCACCGATAAAATTATTATTGAATTAGACGAAGTTTTTAATCGAGAAGAATTTGAAGAAGAATTAAGGAAATTAGTCGATCAAGAAAAGGAGAATATCAAAAATAGTACCAAATTAGCTTATGCCAAAGCTTTGGAAGAAATCAGCCAGGAGAACAAAGAGAATTTAAATAAAACGGTTGAAGGTTTAACGCTTAAAGAGTTGATTTACTATGATCGATAAAAATGAGCGCAACGGATTTGTGCATGGCAAAGACTTAGTTGTATTCACAAAGATTCATCCTTTTAAGTACCCGTTCACTTCAAGCATTTTGGAGTCCAAAACGGCCGCGAAGGGATACTTGGACCCTTCGCTAAGCTTTGGACTCCAAAATACCTAAAAACTTATGATTCAGTACTTAATTTTCGAGACATTATGTTTTTTTTCTTCTTCAAAATCTTTTTCAAAAATTGCCCAGTATATGACGATTTTTGCCGCGCCACTTTTTCTGGGGTACCTGTTGCAATAATTTGTCCTCCACCGTCACCGCCTTCATAACCTAAATCGACTATCCAGTCTGCAATTTTTATCACATCTAAATTATGTTCAATCACCACCACCGTATTACCATGATCGCGCAAACGGCACAAAACGGTGAGTAATTGCTCGATATCATGGAAATGCAAGCCCGTTGTGGGTTCATCAAGAATGTATAACGTTTTGCCTGTGTCACGTTTAGATAATTCTTTGGCGAGTTTTATGCGTTGTGCCTCACCGCCAGACAGTGTTACCGCATTTTGCCCAAGTGTGAGATACGACAAACCGACCTCTATTAATGTTTGAAGTTTACGTGCTAACAGGGGGATCGCATCAAAAAATTCTCGTGCATCTTCGACTGTCATGGATAACACATCGTGGATGGTTTTGTCTTTATATTTAATATCTAAAGTTTCACGATTATAGCGTTTGCCTCGGCAAACATCGCACATCACATAAATATCGGGCAAAAAATGCATTTCAACTTTAATCACACCATCACCTTGACAGGCTTCGCAACGTCCCCCTTTGACATTAAAGCTAAAGCGCCCTTGTTTGTATCCACGGGTTCGCGCTTCGGGGGTGGCAGCAAAGAGCTCTCGAATTGGCGTAAACACGCCCGTATAAGTGGCAGGATTAGAGCGCGGCGTGCGCCCAATTGGACTTTGATCAATATCAACAACTTTATCTAATAACTCTAAACCTTCAATGTTGTCATATGGCGCATTTTCTAAATTGGCATGATTGAGTTGATTGGCGGCAATGGGGTATAAAGTATCATTAATCAGCGTCGATTTTCCGGAACCAGAAACCCCAGTAATACAAGTCATTAAACCGAGTGGTAATTCTAATGTGATGGATTTGAGATTATTTGCGCTGGCACCATGCAAGCGTAAGATTTTTTCTTGATCAATCGGTTGGCGTTTTTTGGGGACTGCAATGCACCGTTGTTGAGACAAAAATTGTCCTGTCACCGATTCTGGCGCTTCAAGAATGGCTGGTAAGGCGCCTTGTGCGACGACGCGCCCTCCATGTACGCCCGCACCAGGTCCCATATCAACAATATAATCAGCAGCACGTATCGCCTCTTCATCATGCTCAACAACAATCACGGTGTTACCTAAATCGCGCAAATGGCGCAAAGTGTCCAATAAACGTTGATTATCGCGTTGATGCAAACCAATTGAGGGTTCATCTAAAATATACATCACACCGACTAATCCTGCGCCAATTTGGCTGGCAAGACGGATGCGTTGTGCCTCGCCACCTGATAAGGTGTCGGCGCTACGACCTAATGTCAGATATTCCAAACCGACATTGACCAAAAATTGTAAACGCTCATCCACCTCCTTCAAAATTTTTGCTGCAATCTTGCCCCGTTTGCCGGGCAAATGTAAATTTTCAAAGAAAATTTTAGCATTAGCAATGGATAAAGCGGTGAGTTGGGGCAAATTGTGATTTTCAATCAAAACATGACGCGCCGCTTCATTTAAACGAGTGCCTTCGCAAGCGGTGCAATGTTGGTGACTTAAATATTTTGTCAATTCATCACGCACCGCACTAGAATCGGTTTCACGATAACGCCGCTCCAAGTTAGGAATGACCCCTTCAAAAGGTTTTTTGCGTGCAAACGTGGCACCTGTCGTGCGATGGACTAAATCAATTTTTGTGGTACCGCTGCCATATAAAATCACATTGCGAATTTTTTTAGGTAATTTTTCAAAAGGCGTCTCTAAATCAAATTGATAATGGGTACTTAATGATTGAAATATTTGATAATAAACACTACTTTTTTTATCCCACCCACGCACTGCCCCCTCGCTTAAAGTTGCAGAAAGGTTGGTAACCACTTTAGCGGGATCAAAAAATTGTTTGACCCCTAAACCATCACACTCAGGGCATGCCCCAACAGGATTATTAAAAGAAAATAAACGTGGTTCTAATTCACTGAGACTGTAGCCACATTCAGGGCAAGAAAATTTTGAGGAAAATTGCAAATCTTGTGTGCCATCCACAAAACTGATTTGTGCTAATCCCTCTCCTAATTTTAAAGCCGTTTCAAAAGATTCTGCAAGACGTTGCTGTATGTTAGCGCGAACTTTAAGGCGATCAACCACAACTTCTATTGTGTGTTTTTTGTGTAAATCTAACGCTGGGGGATCATCTAACACAATAATTTCCCCATCAATCCTAGCGCGAATAAATCCTTGCTTTTGTAAAGATTGTATGGTTTTGATATGCTCACCTTTACGTTCCTTGACAACAGGTGCAAGTAGCATCAAGCGAGCGCCTTTGGGTAGCGCTAAAACTTGATCCACCATTTGACTAATCGTTTGTGCCTGCAAAAAAGTGCCATGCTTAGGGCAATGGGCTTCACCCACACGCGCAAATAGCAAACGTAAATAGTCATAAATTTCGGTGACGGTGCCAACGGTGGAACGGGGATTATGTGAAGTCGATTTTTGCTCAATGGAAATGGCAGGAGATAAGCCTTCTACATGCTCCACATCAGGCTTTTCCATCAGAGACAAAAATTGTCGCGCATAGGCAGATAATGACTCAACATAACGCCGTTGTCCTTCAGCATAAATAGTGTCAAATGCTAAAGAAGATTTACCAGAGCCAGATAAGCCAGTAATAACAATTAATTGATTGCGTGGTAAATCAAGATCAATGTTTTGCAAATTGTGTGTACGTACACCACGTAAATTGATTGTGTCCATAAATTTTTATCTTGCATAACGATTTATTCTTTGATAGAATGCGCCGCGTTTTTGGTTTGCTAAAGGAGAAAGAAAATTAATGGCGTACGATTTTAATGCTGATGATGTTTTTGAGATGGCTGAACAAATGGAAAGCAATGGGGCAAAATTTTATCGAGAAACTGCCGATGCCACCGAAAATGAAGAACTCAAAAAGCTTCTAAACCATTTGGCTGACATGGAAATAGCGCATAAAAATTTCTTCAGCACATTAAGAAAGGATTTATCAGGAAAAGAAAAAGCAGTGACGGTATTTGACCCTTACGCAGAGTCTACCCTCTACTTACAAACGCTTGTGGATTCTCGGGTGTCGTTTGAAAATGAATACCAACACGACTCAGTAGAAAATACATTGAAAGCGGCCATAGAATCCGAAAAAGATACTATTATCTTTTATCTCGGTATAAAAGAGGCCGTTCCAGAGGATTTGGGAAAAACTAAAATTGATAAAATTATCAAGGAAGAAATGGCGCATGTCCGAATATTAAGTCAAGAACTTAAAAAATTACAGACAAGCGCTTAACAAGGATGGATGCACCTTGCCAAGCAAGATGCAAATACCGCCGCTGGTAGAGCGGCGGCAACAATATTAAGACTTACTTGACGATTGTCACACCTAATTTCTCAAGGGTTTCATAAGTGATACCCCCTCGTAACAAACTGTTGACACGTTGATATCTATCCACTGCCCCTAAGGTTCTACTTCCAATAACACCATCAATTGGCCCCGGATTATGACCGGCATCCCGCAATGCAATTTGCAAGCGTCTAATGTTATCCCGCGTCATATTGACCTCACATAACACAGGATGCCATGCCATCTTAGGTTCGCTCAACATCACTTTCGTTGTGACAGTTTCGTACTTGCCAGGTTTTTCAATTTCACGGGTTTCCGCTGGCGCAGTTTCAACTTTTACTCGGATAGTCTTATACCGGGGTGGAATCCCCACTGTACGGGTTGTTGCAGGAGTGTCTAACACCTTTTTACGCACAGTTTTGTACTTCGCAGGCTTCTCCACAGTACGGGTTGTTGCAGGTGATTTTAACACCTTTTTACGCACATTTTTATACTTAGCAGGTATAACAACTTGTTTAGTGGTTTCAGGTCTATCAAGCACCCGCTTGGTGACGGTTTTATAGGTGGCAGGCACTTCTACCAAACACATAATATCACCCGTATTGGCACTTCTACGTGTACCAACGACGTTGAGTGGGTTACCATCTTCATCAAGAATCTTGGTGTAGGAGTTTGTCCCCTTTTTCCAAACTGTGTGAGCTGGTTTGTCCAGGACTTTTTCTCTCACCGTTTTATAAGTGGCAGGTACCCTCACCTCCTTGACGATTTCTTCTTCCACCATGACCTGCTCAGTGACCCACTCATACTTCGCTGGAATGACCTTAATAACCTCACCGGGCTCCTCGACCATGACCTGCTCGTTGACCCATCTATAGGTCGCCGGGACAACCTCAATGCGTTCTTCAGGTTCACTGATTTCTACCTTCTTTTCTACCCATCCATATTGAGGTGGCTTAATGACCTTAGTGATGGTGGTAGGCGCCTCTTTTTCTACCTGACTGGTTTCGGTTCTAAACTTGGCTGGTGCTAATACCCGCGCATAGCATTCACCAGGCACTGCCTCAGGAAACAACGCGTTAGGATCATTTTCAGCCTGTACATTACTTGCCACAATAAGCGTGGTGGCAAACAGCATTGGCAAAGCTTGCTGTTTGCCTCTTTTTTTGTCAAGTTGTGTTGTCATAGCGATATGTACAATTGTCTTTTACTTTGTCTGTGCGATTATTAGAGATAATTGCAAAAAAAGGTTTTTTACCCCAAATCTATTTAAATACAATCGTATTTTCTAAATATTTAAATAAATCTTTGAATATCAAAGATATACATATTTACCCATCCATTAACAGTTAGAAATAGTGGATAAACTATTGTTTTTCTTAAAAAACTCAAATTAGAATGATAACAATTGCATCAAATCATTGAGGATGGCATTATTTTAAAACAATATTTGTTCAATTAGCAAGTAAAAAATCATTGGTTTAAAATTTTGCCGCACTTTCTGAATGAATTTATCTCATTATATAGGGACACGTTGCATTTTAGCAAGGGTACATTTACACTTTTTGCAATAAAAATTGTATATTAACAATATTACTTTTTATTTATTTATACAAACGACTTGTTCCTAAATAATTTGAACTGTGACTTATGTGATTGATTTTCTATTATATATTTTGTCATTTGCAAGCTCAATAGAAAGTTTGTCTACATGAACGAAAATAATTTGATTAACGTGATCCATTAATAGCTATAACTATCTATACTATATTTCACCAGCGTAAATTGTCAACAAACGAATACGTTACTAAAAAAATGGAAAAAACTGTACATTGTAAATGTCAATCAGGTTGTAATACTAAACGCTGTAAATGCTTCAAAAATAATAAACCCTGTGGCGAAGAATGTGGTTGCACAAATTGTAGCAACCCACTTATGGAAGAAAATTTAAAAAATCTGTCAATTTGTGCCATCCAACACATGACAGAATATCAGTCTCTTTATAAAGAAGATTTAGAAGAAAAATATGAACTACCTTGCGGCTGTGAAAATGTGGCCTTAAAAAAACTTTTAAAAAATTATGAATGCCAAGGCTGTGGTAAAATTTATTGGTATTCTTTCTGTTGGGATGAAGTGGTACAAAACTCTCATACTTGGCATTGTGAAATCTGTGTTGCTTGTCGGGACTGGCGAGAATACCACTGTAATATTTGTAACAAATGCACCTATGGTATTTCCCTACCATGCGAACATTGTGGTAGAAAATAGTATTTTGAACCTTCAGAGGCTGTTTTGGAAAAAAATGAGAGAAGACTCTTTACCTTTTCAGAAA
>CAYFOB010000087.1:3392-10896 GCA_964344525.1 uncultured Thiomargarita sp. | reverse complement strand
TAGTCCAATTCTTTACACAAACAAATCATCCGCCACCTGGTGAGTCACAGGGCGAGTAACTTCTATCCTATCAACATTTTGAAACCCTCGCGGCAATTTTTGTCCTCGTCGAGCGCGTTCCCCCGTATAGGCTTCAATATCACGCGACTTAAGCGTTAAATGGCGTTTGCCATTATATATGGTCAAAAAATCTTTTGTTGGTTCTAATAATTTTAGAGCGATGACAATTTCTTTGTCTTTTTGGCTTTTTGCCGGAATATTAAGAAGTTTGACACCTTTTCCCTTGGCTAAATTGGGTAACTCTAACACTCGTACGATGGATAAATAGCCAGCATTGGTGATCACAGCATAATACTCTGTATCAGGATCAGTAATTTTGACAGGGGGTAATACTTTTGATCCTTGAGGTAAAGTCAGTGCCGCTTTACCTGCTTTATTTTTACTATATAAATTTTCTAAAATAACGATAAAACCATACCCAGCATCAGAAGCCAATAAATAATTTGTTTTGGGCTCTCCTAAAACAACATGCACAAAACTAACGCCATTAGAAGGTGTAAAACGTCCCGTCAAAGGTTCTCCTTGCCCCCGTGCAGAAGGTAAAGTATGGGCAGGCGCTGAATAACTCCGTCCACTGCTATCAAGAAAGACCACCTGTTGGTTGGAGCGCCCCCGACAAGCATCAGCAAATTCATCTCCGGCACGATAATTTAAACTGCTCGGATCAATTTCATGCCCCTTGGCTGCCCGTACCCAACCTTTGGCAGATAAAATCGCAGTAATCGGATCTGAAGGAACTAATTTAGTCTCATCAAAAGCTTGCGCTTGTTCGCGTTCAACAATGGGAGAGTGACGCGAATCACCATATTTTTTTGCATCCGCTTTAATTTCCTTAACAATCAAATTATTAAGCTTTTTCTCAGAATTTAAGGTTTCCTCTAAAGTCTCACGCTCGTCAGAAAGCGCACTTTGCTCCTGCCGAATTTTCATTTCCTCAAGCTTAGCCAGTTGACGCAGTTTTAATTCTAAAATCGCTTCTGCCTGCACTTCACTGATACCAAACTTTTTCATCAGTATTGGCTTGGGCTTATCTTCATCACGAATAATTGCTATCACTTTATCTATATTCAAATGAGCAATAAGTAAGCCCTGGAGAATATGTAAACGTTTGCGGATTTTATCAAGACGATACTCTAAGCGACGACGCACGGTTTGCACGCGAAAATCCAGCCACTCAGAAAGCAGCATTTTGAGATTTTTAACTTGAGGACGTCCATTAATTCCAATCATATTGAGATTGACACGATAACTACGCTCTAAATCTGTCGTAGCAAATAAATGCGTCATTATGCTGTCAACATCGATCTTATTGGAGCGTGGCATGATCACCAAACGGATCGGATTTTCATGATCAGATTCGTCGCGCAAATCTTCTATCATAGGCAATTTTTTGGCCGTCATTTGTGCCGCAATTTGGGAAATGATTTTCCCACCAGAGGTTTGATGGGGTAACGCAGTAATCACAATATCGCTGTTTTCACGAGTATAACAAGCCCGCATACGAATAGAGCCATTACCCGTTTCATACATTTTTAACAACTCGGCAGCCGGCGTGATAATTTCAGCCTCTGTTGGATAATCTGGACCAGGTATATATTGACATAAATCAGCGACACTGGCATTAGGATATTTTAATAAATAAATACAAGCCTCTGCCACTTCACGAAGATTATGCGGTGGAATATCGGTAGCCATACCCACCGCAATACCCATTGTACCGTTAAGTAGCACATTAGGTAAACGGGCAGGTAATAAAACAGGCTCCTCCAAACTACCATCAAAATTAGGCTGCCAATCCGCCGTACCTTGTCCCAATTCACTCAAAAGTAAATCAGTAAAGGCAGCCAAACGCGCTTCGGTATAACGCATGGCAGCAAAAGATTTCGGATCATCGCTTGATCCCCAATTTCCTTGTCCATCTACCAACGGATAACGATAAGAAAAAGGTTGTGCCATCAACACCATAGCTTCATAGCACGCCATATCGCCGTGTGGGTGGAAACGACCAAGCGTATCCCCCACAGTGCGTGCGGATTTTTTATATTTACTGTTTGGCTTAAGCCCTAAATCTGACATGGAATAGATAATGCGCCGTTGTACCGGTTTTAAACCATCACTGACATGGGGCAAAGCGCGGTCCAAAATGACGTACATGGCGTAATCAAGATAGGCTTGCTCGGTAAATTGGTGTAAGGGTTGACGTTCTATATCTTCAGGGGCAGTGTACATAAATTAAGAAAATAATGTTCAGAAATAAATTTATTAATTATTACGATAGTTGCTAGTACTCTGTCAATTTTATTTTTCGCTTGACAAGGTACTAGACTACCTAAACATTTTAAAAATAAATAACCATCTTATATTTGCATGATTTGCCGAAAATATTATTAAATGACATGATAAAAGTATTGAATTAAATAAGTTTTTTTAAAACTTAAAACAAATTTTTTATGACTTTTTCATAACTTTAGCCGCTAAACTTAAATAAATTATCTAGGAAAAAAGAATATTTTCTTTCAGTTGAACAGAGAAAGCAAGTTTATTCAAGAAACTTTGTTTATAATTAGCAATTAATGATCTACTTAAAATTTTGTTGTTGTATGATATCAAACAATAATTGACAGGTAATGAAGAAAATAATGGAGAATCAAAATGTGGATTAAACCAATGATTGGAAAACAACGTAAGGCATTGATAGCCTTATTTGAACCCGCCATGAAAAAATTATCCCAAATGTGTGTGGTTTTTTGGTCTGATTTAGATCGCTTGGACAAGGTTTTGAGTGGACATTTTGCCTCAATTCCCCATTGCCATTTGGTTTATGTGGTTGATAAATTGGGTAAACAAATCAGCTCTAACATTAACGCCAATTGCATAGATCACAGCTATTGCAATCAAGATCTGTCAAAACGCCCCTATTCCGTTGCTCCTAAACGGCACTTTATGCTGTCTTCTGTGTATATCAGCCAAAACACAGGACGTCCTTGTATCAGTGCACTTCATCCTGTGATTGACGATTCGCAGCAACTTTTGGGGTTTGTGGTAGCAGATTTTGATCTTCGTCAATTGCCTTTATCTGTTAGCCAGACTACCTCATCTCCATTACCGGAATTTGCGCCCAGACATAAGCTGTCACCGCTGCGTCGTGTTACCAGCCCTTTTGACAAGTACACAACTGATCTTCAGGGTATATTAAACAAGCTCATCAGTGAGCATGGCGTATTTCATTGTGTTTTGCACTATGCCAGTGCCAATGCAGAATTGTGGCAAATGGATGATCCACATCAATACCGCCTTTATGGCATCGAAAAACTACTTGAGCCAGATATGTATCTCGCCTATCCCCGCTATCCTTATCCTGCTGATGCCAAAGTTTCTCGCAAATACGTCCAAAAAGTGCTAGAACGTTTTTGCATTTTACGATTGGGGGATGAGAGCATTTATCTGCGTGCGGGTTCTCTTAATATTATGAATGGCATCGTCGGTTTAAGTTTTTCTTTTAATGGCACTCAATATTTGCCTGCCGAAGAGTTTTTAAGCAAAGATTGGTCTTATTGGTTTGGACAAGCAGCGCTGAATAGCGCCCCTTACAAAATCAATGAAAAAACGTCATTTACAATGAAGCATTCTTTCAGCAAAGGCATCAATAACTACTCCTTAGCCGCTACCCACTAATTTAAATAAACCCTAGCCCCGGGAATCAAACCGTCACGAGCGGCGGGGTAATTCCCCTCTTGAGAGGGGCTAAGGGTTTGAATTTACAAAACAAAACGCGCCATTCCAGGTGCGCCTAATAAAGGGGGTAACGACGTTTCAAATAAAACCTCAGTATAAAAATATCCACCAACATGGCTAATTAACTGCGCTTGCATCGCAGGCGCATCAGAGACAATCGCAAACAAACGTCCCCCCTCATTCAATTGCCCCAAAAAATGTGGGGCTAATAAAGGCACAGAACCAGTCAGTACAATCGCATCATAGTGAGTGTCAGTATTCCACCCATTGACGGCATCGCCCGTGTTCAAAGAAACATTGTTAATATTCAATTTGCTAAGCTTTGTAGCCGCCTCCTTGACAAAATCTTCAAAAATATCCACACTTTCAACATGTTTAGCTGATTTTGCTAATAAAGCGGTCAAATAGCCACTACCCGTCCCAATTTCTAGCACCGTATCCCTGGGAGTTAACATCAATGACTGTAACAAGCGTCCTTCGGTTTTAGGATCCATCATCACTTGATCATGTGCCAACGGAATATTGATATCAGCAAACGCTAAGTTGTGATAAGCCGTTGGGACAAAATTTTCTCTGGGCACACCAGACATTAAATTCAACACCCGTTGATCAAGAACCTCCCATGGGCGGATTTGTTGATTAATCATATTAAAACGGGCTTTTTCAACGTTCACTTGCAACATGGTCAATTTATTCCTGTGTAAGTTAAATATTATATTATATAATATAATGTTTTAAATAAGAGTAGCTAGGGGTGCCCACGCGGGCTGAGAACATACCCTTTAAACCTGATCCGGTTAATACCGGCGTAGGAAAGCACAACTTGTTTTCCTTGCGCTGAGTATTTTTTCCATAAAATTATAAAGGCGATTATTAGCATGAGCGCAAGATTAGCCCAACTTGATCCTTTTCCTAACTCTAAAAAAATCTACATCATCGGGAGCCGCCCCGACATCCGCGTACCCATGCGGGAAATTACCCTATCTGATACGGTGTTAGAAAATGGGAAACGCGAAATCAATCCACCGGTCACCGTGTATGACTCATCAGGAACATACACCGAGCCCAATCGCACAATTGATGTACGTCAAGGCGTCCCTGATGTGCGAACTGCATGGATAGAAGAGCGGGGCGATACAGACACTTTGTCCTCCGTCTCCTCACAATACGGTCAACTCCGCCAAAATGATCCCAATTTGATACCTTTACGTTTTGCCCATTGTCGATCACCGCGTCGTGCCAAGTCGGGAAACAACGTGACACAAATGCACTATGCCCGTCGCGGCATAATTACGCCCGAAATGGAATTTGTGGCTATTCGAGAAAATCAACGCCTACAAGGTGCACAGGATTCGTATTTATTGAAACAACACCCTGGCGAATCGTTTGGGGCTGCAATCCCCAAAATCATTACACCTGAATTTGTCCGTGATGAGGTGGCGCGTGGACGCGCCATTATCCCGGCAAATATTAACCACCCTGAGCTTGAGCCAATGATCATTGGGCGCAATTTTTTGGTGAAAATCAACGCCAATATTGGCAACTCTGCCACCACCTCTTCAATTGAAGAAGAAGTTGAAAAAATGGTTTGGTCAATTCGATGGGGCGGTGACACAGTCATGGACTTATCAACGGGCAAAAATATCCATGAAACCCGTGAATGGATTTTGCGTAATTCTCCTGTGCCGATTGGCACCGTGCCAATGTATCAAGCCTTAGAAAAAGTGGATGGCAAGGCAGAAGAATTAACCTGGGCGCTATTCCGTGACACCTTGATTGAGCAAGCAGAGCAAGGGGTGGATTATTTTACCATTCATGCTGGCGTGCGCTTAGCTTATATCCCACTCACCGCTAAACGACTAACAGGTATTGTCTCACGGGGCGGTTCCATCATGGCAAAATGGTGCTTAGCCCATCATCAAGAAAGTTTTCTTTATACCCATTTTGAAGAAATCTGTGAAATTATGAAGGCGTATGATGTCGCCTTCTCATTAGGAGACGGTTTGCGCCCTGGCGCTATTGCAGATGCTAACGACGAGGCACAATTTGCCGAATTAGAAACCTTAGGAGAATTGACCAAAATTGCGTGGAAACACGAAATCCAAACCATGATAGAAGGTCCAGGGCATGTTCCCATGCACTTAATACGTGAAAACATGGACAAACAACTAAAAGAATGCGATGAAGCCCCCTTTTACACATTGGGCCCCCTCATCACAGACATTTCCCCTGGCTATGACCATTTTAGCTCTGGCATCGGCGCTGCGATGATCGGATGGTATGGCTGCGCCATGCTTTGCTATGTCACTCCAAAAGAGCATTTAGGTCTGCCCAACAAACATGATGTGCGTGAAGGCATCGTTACCTACAAAATCGCCGCCCATGCCGCTGACTTAGCCAAAGGACATCCAGGCGCACAATATCGTGACAACGCGATTTCTAAAGCGCGCTTTGAATTTCGCTGGGATGACCAATTTAATTTGGGCTTAGATCCACTTCGCGCCCAAGAATTTCACGACGAAACCTTACCCAAAGAATCGGCAAAACAAGCCCATTTTTGCTCCATGTGTGGCCCCCACTTCTGCGCCATGAAAATCACCCAAGATGTGCGCGATTATGCCCAACAAAAAGGCATTAGCGATGTGAATACTGCAATGGAAGCTGGGTTAAGGGAAAAAGCCAACGAGTTCAAAAGCCAAGGTAGTCAAATTTATCAAAGTGCTTAGAGCAAGTGGCGTGTGGGTTTCGCGGCGCGAAATCCACGCCATTCAATTGCGTTTTTGGTCAGATTGTGGAAAGATTATACTGTACACCATCATGAGTTGCGCTTTTTTATCCTTGTCTAAATCAGAATTTGCAGAATAAAATGTTAATTCTGATTCAGACGGCGCAAGCAACTTCGATGCGTTATAGTTTTGTCGTTTTTTACAGGAGAATATTCAATGTCAACACTCACCATAGATATTTCCCCTCAACTTTACAATAATATTCAAAAAAGGAGCTGGTGTGAAATTGACCAAATTAGAATGGTAAGTTATGCAAAAAGTCCATGAAAAAATCATGCTATTTAGCCCCCGCCAAACTCAATCTATTTTTACACATTACCTCACAGCGGGCAGATGGCTATCACTGCCTACAAACGATTTTTCAATTTATTGACTACAGCGATAAAATATATTTTAATATGCGCCCTGATGGTCAATTGTCATGTAAATCCACCGCGAAAAACTTGCCCCCAACGCAAGATTTAGTCTGGCGGGCAGCGCATTTGGTCAAGCAATACAGTCGCACACCCGTGGGGGCCGATATGCGGGTAGAAAAAAAGATACCAATGGGGGGGGGCTTAGGCGGTGGTAGCTCCGATGCCGCAACCACCTTGTTAGCATTAAATCAGATATGGCAATTAGGATTATCATTTGATACACTAGCCCAACTTGGATTAACTTTAGGCGCAGATGTACCCGTTTTTGTGCATGGACACGCCGCATGGGCAGAGGGGATTGGAGAATCTTTAACGCCAATAGTCCTTGATGAGCCTTGGTATCTTGTCATTCACCCTGGGGTCCATGTATCAACAGCCGAAATTTTTTCAGCAAAAGACTTGACACGCGATGCATTATCTATCACAATGGGCGACTTTCTTGCAGGAAAAAGTACCAACGCCTGTGAAAAAATTGTGCGTCATCGTTACCCCCAAGTAGAACAAGCC
>CAYFOB010000087.1:2975-3382 GCA_964344525.1 uncultured Thiomargarita sp. | reverse complement strand
GAACGGGGGCCTGTCTATTTGCACGTTTTGATGAACAGGCACAAGCACAAGCCACATTGGCTAAGTTGCCAAGTGCATGGCATGGGTTTGTGGCGCGGGGTAGAAATTTATCTCCCGCATTGGGGGCATAAAAAAAATAAAACACCCCTATCAAGAGCGGAAAAAAATTGCAAATATTATTTGCAAATGCAAAAAAGAATTTGTTACAATTACCAATGATAACTGATTGGGGTGTGGCCAAGTGGTAAGGCACCGGGTTTTGGTCTCGGGATCCCAGGTTCGAATCCTGGCACCCCAGCCACTTTTTTTAAAAATCCTCCTCAAATGAATCCCGCAGATGCGTCAGATGTATCAAACAAAATGAGGGTATTTACGGGTAATGCCAATCCGGCTTTGGCAAAAGCCAT
>CAYFOB010000087.1:2657-2908 GCA_964344525.1 uncultured Thiomargarita sp. | reverse complement strand
AATCTACCTGTAGACCCACCAACGATCATTTGATGGAATTGCTCGTGTTAGTCGATGCGGTGCGACGAGCCTCTGCAAGCCGTGTTACAACAGTAATTCCCTATTTTGGTTATTCCCGTCAAGATCGCCGCCCTCGCTCCACCCGAGTTCCCATCACAGCAAAAGTTGTTGCCAATCTCATCGCCAGTGTCGGTGTTGACCGTGTACTCACAGTCGATTTACATGCTGACCAAATTCAAGGCTTTTTTGAT
>CAYFOB010000087.1:0-2636 GCA_964344525.1 uncultured Thiomargarita sp. | reverse complement strand
GCACGGGCGTTAGCAAATCAACATGATGCTCATTTAGCCATTATTGATAAACGTCGCCCGCGCCAGAATGAAGCGATTGTTATGAACATCATTGGCGAGGTCAAAAACCGTACCTGTGTTATCATTGACGACATGGTTGATACAGCAGGCACTTTATGCAAAGCAGCTGGCGCTCTTAAAGAAAAAGGTGCTGCTAAAGTGGTTGCTTATTGCACACATCCTGTGTTATCAGGCAATGCCATCAAAAAGATTGATGCATCAGCGCTTGATGAATTAGTTGTGACAGATACCATTCCTTTAAAGGAGGAAGCTGCAACCTGCTCACGCATTCGTCAATTGAAACCATGCGACGCATCAGTTTAGAAGAATCGTTCAGCTCCCTATTTATGGAATAAATTTTCCCCCCTCTGGTCGCGGAGGTTATTTATCCCTACTACGGGATTTTTTATTGAAGAGAAAACATATGGAAACTTTTGAAATCAACGCTCAACGGCGTACTGATGTGGGTAAAGGTGCGAGCCGCCGCCTACGTCACGCAGGTTATATACCTGCCATCATGTATGGCGCTGGCAAAGAGCCGGTCTCATTAACCTTATCTCATAGTGAATTGCTTAAACATTTGGAACATGAGGCATTTTATTCGCATATCTTAACGGTCAATATTGATGGACAAGCAGAAAAAGCGGTACTCAAAGATTTACAACGTCATCCCTATCGCCCCCTGTTGATGCATATAGATTTGCAACGTGTCAGTGAGACTCAAAAACTGCATATGCGTGTGCCTTTACATTTTCTTAATGAAGAGAAATGTGTTGGAGTCAAACAAGGTGGTGGTGTTGTGTCGCACCATCTGACTGAAGTTGAAATCTATTGTTTGCCTAAAGATTTGCCTGAATTTATCAATGTTGATTTGTCGAATACCAAACTCAATGAAATTTTACACTTATCTAATTTGGAACTTCCAGAAGGTGTAGAATTGGCTGGTTTGGGCGATGCCGCACATGATCTACCCGTTGCTTCGGTACATTTAGCGCGTGGTAGCAAAGTTGAAGAAGGAACTCAAGAAGCAGGCAATCAAGAACCAGAAAAAAAATAGGTTAATTTGTGTCTCTTGCACTCATAGTCGGGCTGGGTAATCCTGGCCCAAATTATATTGCTACTCGCCACAATGCCGGCTTTTGGTTGCTAGATAACCTAGCCGAGCAGGCAACAGTCCAATTTCGCCAGGAAAGTAAATTTCACGGTGAAGTTTGTCGCGTTGAACAAGGTGGCTTTAAATATTGGTTACTCAAGCCCAATACCTTTATGAACCACAGTGGGCAAGCAGTCGTTGCGCTGGCGAATTATTACAAAATTCCTGTTGAACAAATTTTAGTGGTTCACGATGAACTCGACTTTCCGCCAGGGACAGCACGTCTCAAAAAAGGTGGGAGTGATGGTAGACATAATGGTTTAAAAAGCATTATCGCTCATCTCAGCGACAATCAATTTTTGCGCTTACGACTTGGCATTGGGCATCCTGGGCGCAGCAGTCAAGTGACTAACTATGTCTTGGGAACCCCCACCCGTGATGAACAAGCGGCTATTGAGGCTGCCATAAATACCGCTTTAGAAGTCATGCCATTGATTGTTGCTGGAGAAATCAATAAGGCTATGCAGCAGTTGCATACTCACACCTAAAATTGAAAAACGTGCCAGACTCAGTTTGCAACTGAGTCTGTTGTGAGTGCAAGCTCATGTTGGGTGGTGGTTCAAATCTTCAGCACCCCATTGTTCGAGTCCACCATGCACATCAATTTCGATTTTTTCATCACCTTTCCTCACAAAAATCATAAGAATCACAGTTCAGTATTTGTAATTCTTCTTGAGCTCGGATAACATCCAACAACGCGCAGTTACGATACCTACAGAAAATCAAATTGTTGTAAAGGAAAAGAAATTATGGCAAGCATTTCAACCAAACGGGGTGACACTGGACAAACCAATCTCGTTGGCGGTGTTCGAGTTTCTAAAAATAGTCTGCGTGTTGAAGTCAATGGCACAATTGATGAGCTCAATTCGGTGATGGGTTTTGCTCGTTCAATTTGCAAAGATAGCGAAGTGTGTGAGCTTGTAAAAGGCATTCAACGAGAATTGTTTGATATCAGCTTATCACTGGCGACTCCTCCTGAGAGTAAAAAACAACCACCCAATATCAGTACTGATCTGGTTGAGGCGCTCACGGCGCATGTTCATCGTATTGAAAAGATTGAAGGTATTTCGTTTAAATGGGCACTGCCAGGAGAAGACACCGTTTCAGCCGCCTTTGTTATGGCACGCACCGTTTGGCGCCGCGCTGAGCGCCAATTAGTCAGTTTAATAGACGAACAAATTGATTCAAATATTTTGCCTTATTTTAATCGGCTATCTGATTTATTGTGGCTATTTGGGCGTTTGGTTGAATTACAGGCGGGGGTGGATTGATGTTTTATCCCATCTATTCTAGACAAGAAGCTTTGGTAACGCTACACAATGATGAAACTAAATTTATGGTAGATTGGCATCTTGTTGCACTTCCAATTATTCAAAGGCGATCAGAATTTTGAAGCAATTCGCAAGTTTTCAAATGAAAATAAGTACCCGTTCACAAGTTTTAG
>CAYFOB010000086.1:9999-10904 GCA_964344525.1 uncultured Thiomargarita sp. | reverse complement strand
TTTTCTGAAAAGGTAAAGAGTCTTCTCTCATTTTTTTCCAAAACAGCCTCTAAGGTGAGTTTGGATTGATGCCTTTCGTGAACGGGAATGCAGGTGGGGTGAATTTGGGTAAAACACGGATTGGCAAAAAAAGCGCCTTTTTTGTGGGCTTGCCAAGTGGCACCAGCATTTGCCCCCATGCAGTTTGTTGAGAGAAAATAAATATTGCCATAACCGCCTGTGCATAATAAAACGGCATGAGCACTGTGCGATTCTATTTTGCCAGTGACTAAATTGCGAACAACAATGCCGCGTGCTTTGTCATCAACTAGAACAATGTCGAGCATTTCGGTGCGTGGATACATCTGCACTTTGCCAAGTCCAATTTGACGGCTTAGGGCACTGTATGCCCCAATCAGTAATTGTTGCCCGGTTTGTCCTCTCGCATAAAAAGTCCGTGAAACTTGAGCGCCCCCAAAAGAGCGGTTGTCTAATAATCCGCCATATTCACGCGCAAATGGGACACCTTGCGCGATACATTGATCAATAATATTGTTACTGACTTCAGCAAGACGATAAACGTCGGCTTCTCTGGCGCGAAAATCGCCGCCTTTGAGGGTGTCATAAAATAGGCGGTAAATGCTATCACCGTCATTTTGATAGTTTTTAGCGGCATTAATCCCGCCTTGGGCAGCAACACTGTGCGCTCTTCGTGCGCTGTCTTGAAAACAAAAGGCTTTGATGTTGTAGCCTAATTCTGCCAAAGTGGCTGCTGCTGAGGCACCTGCTAAGCCTGTACCAACAACGATGAGGTCATATTTTCTTTTATTAGCGGGATTAATGAGTTTTAAATCAAATTTATGTTTTGTCCATTTTTCAGCTAATGGGACATTTGGGATTTTTGCGTTTAGTTTCATATCATTTAG
>CAYFOB010000086.1:8125-9989 GCA_964344525.1 uncultured Thiomargarita sp. | reverse complement strand
ACGCTCAGATGGAAAACAGATGGTGCCACCAGCGTTTGCGATTAGCCGGTGTTGGGCCATCATCGACAATTGTTTCTGGCGGAATGCGTGTGAGTAGCCAACGTGGAAGGACAACGCTACCACTTCCGCCACAAACGGCACCGAGATTATTGGGATCAAATATTTTAACCATACTCGGTGTTTCCCTATCATCTGTGTAAACAATCCCACAATAATCATAGTCATGCTCTTTACGCAGCAATTTATCAATTTCTCGGATAAACAGCTTTAACTCAAGCGTTTGGACTGGCGCGGTTGGCACAGTTTGTCCAACAAAGTAGATGTACCAGCCATTGGGTTGCGCTTTAACTTTGTCCCATAAATAGTCTAATTGGGGCCAACGCAACATGTTGATAAAACGACCTTTGTAATGTTGTTGAAAATTCATGGTTTTTTTGAAAAGGTGAGGGGGATGATGAAGGGATTCGACGTTGCAAAGCGCTGCACTCCAATAAATTGCTTTGGAGTGCAAAGTGGCGCTTTACTTTAAATTGTAGGTAGTTGACAATTTTTTAGGCACTGCCACATTTTTTAGTACGACATATTGTGGCAAGCCCTCTTTATAAGGTGGATAATCTTCACCTAAAATCAACGGTTGCAAATATTCACGGCAAGTTTCAGTAATCCCAAAGCCGTCTTCGCTGATGTAATCGAGTGGCATCATTTTTTCAACATTGGCAACGTCCGCCAAATTGGCTGAGCCAATTTCCCATTGGTAGGGGTTATTAGAGGTGCGCACAACGGTTGGCATCACTGCGTTTTTGCCTGCTAACGCCAATTCTACTGCTGCTTTGCCTAACGCATAGGCTTGTTCGACGTCTGTTTTAGAGGCGATATGGCGGGCGGCGCGTTGTAGATAATCGGCGACAGCCCAATGGTATTTATAGCCCAGCTTATCTTTTATCAGTTGAGCAACGACTGGGGCAACGCCCCCTAATTGCGCATGTCCAAAGGCATCACGGGTGCCCGCTTCAGCTAAGAATTTGCCCTCACTATTTTTAACACCTTCTGAGACTACGATGGAGCAATAGCCGTAGTTTTTGACAGCTTGATCAACTTTTGCTAGGAATTTTTCTTCATCAAAGGTGATTTCTGGGAATAAAATTAGATGCGGTGCATCACCTTCTTTTTCGGCTGCTATGCCACCAGCGGCGGCAATCCACCCTGCATGCCGCCCCATCACTTCCATCACAAAAATCTTAGTGGACGTTTTTGCCATAGATGCAACATCAAAGCTGGCTTCACGGATAGATACTGCGACATATTTAGCGACAGAGCCAAAACCAGGGCAATTATCGGTGATGGGTAAATCGTTATCAACTGTCTTGGGTACACCAACGCAGGTGATGGGATAACCCATTTTTTCACCAATCTGTGACACTTTATGTGACGTATCTTGAGAATCCCCCCCCCGTTGTAGAAAAAATAACCAATGTCATGGGCTTTAAATACTTCAATCAAGCGTTCATATTCAGCCTTGCTTTCATCCAAACCTTTTAATTTGAAACGGCAAGAACCGAAAGCCCCCGATGGGGTATGACGCAAAGCCGCAATAGCCTCATCGGATTCTTGGCTAGTGTCAATTAAATCCTCCGTGAGTGCGCCAATAATGCCATTACGTCCGGCATAAACTTTACCAATTTGATCTGTATGTTGGCGAGCGGTTTCAATCAAGCCGCACGCAGTGGCATTAATGACAGCAGTGACACCACCTGATTGGGCATAAAAAGCATTTTTAGGCATAATGCCAAATCCTCCTATCTATTATAATAATAAAGAATGCGCATCAGTTATCAAGCTAATAGCTGATAACTGATAACTTAAT
>CAYFOB010000086.1:0-8115 GCA_964344525.1 uncultured Thiomargarita sp. | reverse complement strand
CAAATTAGCCAACAACTGATTAGCCTGTGGAATACAGCCTCTTCCCACCATCCATACAACTTTATGTGAATTAGTAGGTAAATTGTCGGGTAACTGGTACAATACCAATTTTTTAAAGGAGGTTCTACTACGAGTTTTTATTTCTACTGTATAAGTTTCTCCATAATAAACTGGTAAATTGCTGGGCCATGCCAACGTCGTTTGATGAGCTGGCCACATAGTTTCCGCATGTTGCCCAGTGGATGTACGTTTGATGAATAAGGTGCTGACCCCTTGACTTTCATCTTCTGATCGCCACAAAATGACACGGGAGGAAGGTGCAACACAATAAAAACGTTTATTACGTGTGTTAACATCTACCATCCAAATATTTTCGGTTTGTGGTGAGGCACTGCGCCGGGTGTCTCTTTCTACCAAAAATTGAGCTAAGGCGGTGACAGTCACCTTATTATCTAATTGATTGTTTTTTAATGGATCTTGTATTATGCCTTGATACGGACCACTCACTGTTTGCACACCACCGCTGGCAAATATTACCACGATTTGGGCATCGTCTGGCAAATTGACTGGCATTTTACTGTCAAGTAATTGCCCTCTGGGAAATAGCTGGGTGATATTGGAACGAATTACCACCATATCACCTGGCACTACGTCGCTGACCAAACTGGTTATGCACAAAAGTAATAGGGATAAAATGGACATCGTTTGACTCCTCTAATACTGGTGAAATCGTGCCGACTCCCCATTATTTAATTTGGATATTATTTTCCGAAGTCTATTATAAAATAAAGTGTTATAAAAAACGATACTTCTCATTTATAATATTGCCTTCTATCTAAAACAACCGGTTAATACGCCAATAAATGAAAATTGACTTGATATTTTAGTTTTTAATATTTAAATAAGGAGATTGTATGTAAATCACCTTTTAAAAGTATTGGTATTATAAATCAGAACATCAAGTGAAAAAAATTATTTATTCATGCCCTCATTCGCAGAGCTACTAAAAGCCTATATGAAACGCAGCGGTGTGAGCAATGCCGAATTGGCTAAAAAAATCAAAGTACGTCGTGATATTTTGGTGGAGTGGATTACAGATGATGTAAGCCTACCACTTGAGCGCGAAGAAGTGCTGCATTGCGCCAATCACCTCCACTTAAGTCCAGAAGAGTGCAACGAATTGCTGTTAGCAGCGAGATTTGAACCTGAAACAGAGCCTGTTTCACAAGTTTTGCCTATTTCTTTAATCTCAATGCATAGCAGCCCCTTTGTTGTTGGACCACCGATTACTGAGCCACACCAGTTTTTTGGACGCCAATATCTACTTAAACGTATTTTTGATATCTGGAAACACACACCCTTGCAGCATATCGCCATCGTTGGATCAAAACGCAGTGGCAAAACGTCTTTGTTGCATTATTTGCGCCATATTATTGATACCCCAGCAGAAAGCTTGCGCCCGGGACAGCGCAATAATTGGTTGCCCCCCGGTTATCAATGGGTGTTTGTAGATTTTCAAGATCCACGTATGTGTTATCAAGAAAGTTTATTGCGGCACATTTTGATAGAACTTGATATGCCGGTGCCAGAGCCAAGCGATTTGGTCAATTTTATGGAAATTATTGACCAGTATCTGGAAATTCCAACGCTGATTTTATTGGATGAAATTGGCGCAGGTTTAGCATCCCCAGACCTTGATGAGCAATTTTGGTGGGGTATGCGCTCTTTGGGGAGTAACCATGCGGGTGGTCAGCTTGGTTTTTTGTTTACTGCCCATCAACCGCCGGAAGAAATGCTACTCGATGATAATAAACCGTCTCCATTTTTCAATATTTTTGGGCATGTCCTAAATTTGGGCCCTTTGACAGAGACGGAGGCATTAGAATTGATAACGAGCTCACCGCAACCTTTTGAAAAGAATGAGGTTGACTGGATATTAGCACAGAGTGGACGTTGGCCCGCTTTGTTGCAAATTCTTTGTCACTCACGGTTGACGGCGTTAGAAGAAAATCGGCAAGATGACGCATGGAAGGTCGAAGCCTTGCGGCGTATGAAGCCGTATCGCTATTTGCTTAAGCAAGGGAATGCCTAACGGGTTGCAACGCGCCACCCATCATCCTTTGAACAAATTGGACAAGAAACCAAGTTTTTTGGGAGAGATCACCCGAAAAAACTGGTTTCTTGTGGCCTTACCAAACATGACAGAAAACACTCCTTTGGGAGATTCTAGTAAAAACTTACCAAAAAATCCGGTATTTGCCAGTTTCGTTATCGTCCATTGGTTGCTGTTTACGCCATCAGCTTGGCGACATTATGTGGCAAATATTGACCCCAACTTATCGCCCGATTTTGCCCTTGCTGATTTGCATCACTGGCGTAGTAAAGCCTTATGGAAATTGCTTATCTTAGGACATGGATTATGGTCAATATGGGTCTGCAGTATTGTCATTTTATGCTTGTGGTTATTAGGCGCATCCGACGATGTCCTTATCTTGGTGAGTTGCTATGCCTTGTTATTCACTTTTGTCGGTGGTGTATTAGGCAGCCTCACCGTATCGGTGGCATTTGGCATTATCATTGGGGGGGTCGGTGGCATCTTACTCAGTTTGCCCGTTGGCATCAGTGAATATCCCCTTGAAGAAATGTTGGTATTTAGCATGGCCGAAAACATTGTTATCGCCGTCTTGCTCAGTGTGCCAGATTTACCAATAGCCCTTCTCCAAAACGATGATCCAAGAACTTTGTGGACAGTGTTATTGGGTATTTTTACGGCAAGTTGTGCTGCTAGTGTGATGTACAGCACGACCAAAACCGCCTATAGTCAACCGCAATATCGCCAAGTTGGTAGCGTTGTGATTGGTGTATTTGTTAGCGCCTTGGCTGTGTTTTTAATTGCAGCGCTTATGAGCATGTTAGCCACCAGCGCTGCTGGACTGCAATCGGGTACATTGTACGTGTTGGCTTATGATGGACTGATTGTTGGCGTATTTGGGCTCTCTCTCATGTTGATTTGGAGTTTACTGACTTGGCGTTGGTGGCAAGGTTTGTTGCTGGGGGTTTCAGCTTCCTTAGTTCTCGCCTTATTCACATGGCTCAAAAATGAATTTAGCACTTTAATTTCCCTGAAACCGTTACTGATTGGCGTACATGGGGGTATAGAAAATGCTATGTTTTATATGTTGTTATTGGCATTTCCTTATGCGTTAGCTAAACGCATTGCAAATCCTTGGGCGGGCACTATTGCAGGCATTTTTGGCAGCGCAGGTGTGTACATTGTTTTTGCGCTCGTTATGGGGCGCTATTCTTTGAGCTATATTTTACCCTTAACCGTTTCAGCTTTTTTCTTGGGATTGGGCTTTGTTTTATTGCGTCCGTTGCTATTTTACCCTTTCCAAGCTGCATGGAATATTTTGCTTTGTCGCGCTGAGGAAAAACGGACTACAAATAACTTGTTACACTGGCATCCTGCATTTTGGGATGAACACCAATATTTACCCCTGTTTGGTTTAGAAAATCATTTGGTCATTGTGGCAGAACGTAATCCCATTGAAGGACAAGCTGCTATAGAATATATTAGCAATACCTCACAAAGCTGGGCGGCAAAGGAAGCACAAATTGAGTTGGATGCGCGAGTATTACAAAGCCACACAGAAGTCAAAACCATAAGCCAAGCGCACCGCCATTTAGCGGCTGGCGAACTTAATAGCCCCGTTGCAGCCTTACTCCGCAGTTTTAGTCGTATCAGTCGTGATGTTAAGGCGGCATTAGCACAAGAAAGTAATTACAATCAACGGCTTGCCCTAGATGCTGTGGAAGAGCGCTTAGATGGTTTATTACGAGAGCTGACTCGTTCTGAGGAACTTTATGCGCTACGCTTTCGCCCAATTGCAGCGATGTGGCGGCAAACCATCAGTGATTATGTGCAGACACTGACAGAGGTTGTAGAAAGTCGCCAAGAAATCAGCAATCCTTATATTATTGGCATTCCACTCACAGAGCATCAAGAAATCTTTGTTGGACGTAGCGATGTCAGTCAACGCCTTGAACGATTGTTACTGGACAACCGCTGTCCACCCTTGTTGCTCTATGGACAACGGCGCACAGGTAAAACCTCATTACTCAATAATTTAGGCAGATTATTACCCGGCGCGGTTATTCCGCTGTTTGTGGATTTGCAGGGTCCGACTTCTTTAGCCAGAGACTATGTGGGTTTTTTATACAACATGAGTCGCACCATGCTAAATTCAGCCAAACGCCATCGAGAAATACAGTTACCCACTTTAACGCGAGAAAATCTGAGTACTGATCCATTTATCAATTTTGATGAATGGTTAGATGAAATAGAACAACATCTGGAATCTAAGCAAACATTGTTATTGATTTTAGATGAATTTAGTACCTTAGATCATATTTTCAACAAAGGATTGTTAGATGAAGAATCAGTACTTGGCATGTTCCGCCATATTATTCAACACCGCCCCCGCATAAAAATTCTGTTATCAGGTTCACATACAATAGATGAATTAGAACGCTGGGCAAGTTATTTAATTAATGTACAAACCGTACACATCAGCTATTTACAAAACAATGAAGCTTTACAGCTGATAGAACACCCTGCCAAAGACTTTGCCCTACGTTATGAAAAGGCAGCCAGCCAGCGACTTATGGAAATTACCCATTGTCATCCTGCTTTAATACAATTGCTCTGTTCAGAAATTGTCACATTAAAAAATAAACAGCCAATAAATGATCGTCGCCTCGCTCAAGTCAACGACGTAGAATCCGCAGTGACGGGTGCATTACAACATGGGCGGTTCTTTTTTGCGGATATTGCCAATAATCAGGTAACAGAAAAAGGATTGGCGATGCTACGATTTATAGCAGCGCAAGGAGAAGGTGAGATACTGAGTGAAAAGAGTTTGCGAACAAAAGATCCAGATGAGTTTGGATATCGGTTTCAGGTGGAATTGATTCGGCGGTGGTTTGTTTGATGGGACTATTCTTAGAATCCAAGGATTGCTAATTGATTTAATGTTTTGCTATCACCGCTATTAACAAATTGGATAATCAGTTGATGATACTCGTCAAAATGTGTGCCTAAAATAAAGCGTTGCTTTGGTGTGAAATGACGGTAACGTAACATCGAAGCAGTATAAGCGGCTATGAATGACTGTTTCATCAAAGTTTGATCTTGTAATTCATAAAAAGCTAATAATCCACCTAAATAAGCTTTTTTATCAAAATCGACAAAGGATAGTGGTGCTAATCCTTGGGTGATTAATGGGATATTAGCAGCCATTCGTGAAGTTCGTTTGTTACCATCAATAAATGCTTGTAGATAAGGCAAGCGAGTGAGCCAGTAAAAGCTTTCTAAAATTGGATCTTGCAAGTATGAAGCTTGTTTGATTAAACTTGAAAAGCATGTTTTCATCCATATTCCAGGTTGAAAGGGTGGAATATAACTAGAACCATAAATATCAATATCAGTGTAACAGCGAAGTTCTCCAGCAATACTTGAATCTAATTTATCCAATAATCGTTGATGTATTGCTAATAATGCAAACTCATCAATATTGGTCAGTGTTAATAAATATTCAATGGCTCGTTTATGATTAAGAATCATAATCGCATCTTTATCAGGTTTGTTGTTATTGCGTTGACCATATTCAAGCAATACTTGGGTATCTAGATAAGTATAAGTATTACCTTCAAGATGAGAAGAGGCCCATGATAAATCAATTAGCAGCTTAGCGACTTTTTTGGGAGGAAAAGTTGGCTCAGGTAAGCGACTGATAAAGTGAAGTCGTTGTAGTTCATCAGTGGTAAATACTGATAAGGTATTAGCTTCCAGCAGATTTTTGTCAAACATAGCTGTTGGTCGTTTGTCTGCTGGTGTATTTAAATAATTCCAAATATCAGAAATATTGGTCATAGTGTTCAAACAAAAGATTTATAAGGTTTTTTTAATCCTTTTGAAATCAGGCACATCAATTGAATTTTACCGCATTTTGGAGTCGCCCAGCGGCCGCGAAGGACTCCAAAATACCTGAAAATTCATGATTCAGTACTTAGCATATGGCATTAACCTTCTTTGCTCGCACCATTTTCAACGCCATTTGCACAGCACAGTATAAACTTTCTCTCGAAGCTTGCCCCGTTCCTGCTAATTCTAAAGCCGTTCCATGATCAACTGATGTTCGTATGATAGGGAGTCCCAAAGTAATATTCACCGCCTTGCCAAAAGCACGTTGTTTAAGAACTGGTAAACCTTGATCGTGGTACATTGTCAACACAACATCTACGCCAGAGAGCAACGTCGGCGTAAAAGCAGTATCGGCTGGTACAGGTCCAATTAAGTGCATACCTTCGGCGCGCAGCTTGTTAAGGCTGGGAATCATCGTCAGGATTTCTTCTTGACCTAAATGCCCCCCTTCGCCAGCATGAGGGTTTAATCCACACACTAAAATTTGTGGCGCCGTCATGCCAAATTTCTTTTTTAAATCTTGGTACAAAATCCTGATCACCGTTTCTAAACGTATAGGGGTGATTGCTGCACTGATTTGTGACAGTGGCAAGTGTGTGGTGGCTAAAGCCACTCGCAAATCTGAACTTGCCAACATCATCACAACTTGTTTTGCGCCCGTTTGCATCGCCAAAAATTCTGTATGCCCCGTAAAAGGGATACCTGCCTCATTGATTATGCCTTTATGCACAGGTGCTGTGATTAAGGCGTCAAAATGATTATCCATGCAGGCTTGACAAGCCTGTCGCAACGTTTCTAAAACATACGGTGCGTTGGCAACATTTAATTGCCCACATTTGGCAGGTTGTGATAAAGGAATAGGCACCACATTAAGGTGCCCTGGTTGATGTAGTGCCCTGGCGTGGGTATGCAGTTGAATAGACAAGCCTAACTGTGCTGCCCGCTGCGCCAACAAGTCAGGATCAGCAAAAACGACGACATCAGCAGGTATGGCTTGCTGTGCCAACTGCAAAATAATATCTGCGCCAATACCTGCCGGCTCGCCAGGGGTGATTGCAAGGCGGGGGAGATCAATCATCCATCAAATCCCTATTTCGATAGTCTATAAAGGACTCATCACGCAATTGTTGTCGCCAAGCCTGTAATTCGGCTTGAATTTTGCGTCGGTGAATTTGTTGGGCAGCTTTTGCGCGTAAAGCTTGCTTGGTGTTGTCATACTGGCGGCGCTTCAACACTTCCACGATATGCCAACCATAACGCGATTTAAAGGGCTCACTCACTTGGTTTTCGGGCAAACTATTCATCACATCTTCAAATTCTGGAACCAAATCCCCCGGATTAGCCCAGTCAAATGATCCCCCATTGGCAGCAGAGAGTGTATCTTCAGAATAAGCACGCGCCAATTTTGCAAAATCATGTCCTTGTTCGATACGATACTTAAGTTCTTCTAAACGGGTTTGTGCCTCAAAATCTGACACCAACTCATTAGTTTTAATCAAAATATGCCGCGCTTTTGTTTGGGTGATAATGCTTTTTTCACCAAAACGTTTTTCAGCTAATTTAATAATATGAAAACCGCTGCCATCACGAAAAGGACCTCGTATTTCACCAACAGCCATGTTGTTGACAATACCACTAAACAAGGTGGGCAACTCACCCACTTTCTTCCACCCCAAATCGCCACCCTTAAGCGCCTGCTGACTGTCTGATTCTGCAACTGCCATTGTTTGAAAATCCTCGCCTTGTTTTAGTTTTCTCAACACCCTTTTGGCTTTTTGACGTTTGGCGGCAATTTCCCTTGACGAGGGCGCATCTGGCGTGGCTATAAGTATATGCAAAATGCGATACTCATCACTCGCCGCACCTTGTTGGGCTTGATTTGCCAAAAAATTATCAATCTCACGATTAGTAATATTGATGCGATTAGCAACATGCCGTCGTTGTACACGTTCTATAATCATCCGCTGACGAATTTTTTCCCGCATACGCTTATAACTATAGCCATCCTTTTCCAATTCACGACGAAAGGTTTGCAAATCCATCTGATTTTGCGCAGCAATCTTGCGTAATTCTTCGTTTAGCTGACTATCATCTACTTGGATGCCCGTGCGTTCTGCCAATTGCAGTTGCAA
>CAYFOB010000085.1:0-11020 GCA_964344525.1 uncultured Thiomargarita sp. | reverse complement strand
TCTGAAAAGGTAAAGAGTCTTCTCTCATTTTTTTCCAAAACAGCCTCTAAGTCAATTATTAAATAAAGATTTGTCCAATTGGCAATCCTAAAATGCTTATATCAAAATCTAAAGTCTTGCGATTTTTTAGCTATTTCCTGCTGATTTTCATTTTTTTTATGGCATCGCGCACGATTGGTCCACTTTTTTTGGGCACTGGTGAAGCAGGTGGAGAAAATAAGCTATGGAAAATTTTTTGGGCACTCGTTTATCTTGGTACAGCTTTCTTGCTCTTTTTAAGACACCGTGACTTTTTAGCAATAATCAAAAAAAATCCTCTGCTTGTGCTATTGATTTTGCTACCTTTATTCTCAACATTTTGGTCTGGAGTTCCACTGCTCACTTTACAACGGGCAATCGCTTTGCTGGGTACGACATTCCTCTCATTTTTGATTGTTATTATATACACAGAAAAAGAAATTGTCGGCATTTTTTCGTTTTATTTTATCATTTCTGCATTATTGAGTTTAGCTGTCGGCTTGTTGATGCCAGACATCGGTGTGATGGCAGGTAACCATAGCGGTTTATGGAGTGGCATATATCCACATAAGAATTATATGGGACGATTTATGGCGATGGGAACAATCACCTTACTCATTATGACGATTGTGTCAGGCAAACGTCAATATTTGCTAGGTGCGCTGTCTTGTTTCTTTCTGGTTGTCATGTCGGGTTCTGCAGGAGCGCTCGCCGTTTTGTTTTCATTGTTGGCGTTTACATTTTTTATCTATATAATGCAACAACCACTTCAAAAGTTTACTAAGGCTACTATCATTGTCTTTTTGATAGGAATGTTTTTTCATGGTGTATTAGGCGTCATATTCAGCGCAGAAAGTTTATTAGCATTGATTGATAAGGATACGAAAACTTTTGTGGGCAGAACGGATTTGTGGAGAATCGCTTGGCATATGAGCCAAAATAAGTTTTTTTTAGGTTATGGCTATAATGCATTTTGGCTAGGAGAAAAAGGACCCTCTGCAGAATTTTGGCGATATGCCTCATGGGATGCTCCGCATGCTCATAATGGGCTTGTTGATCTGTTACTGGTTCTTGGGGCTGTTGGTGTTGTTTTATTTATTAGCGTTTTTTTGTTAGCGCTACTACAGGGCTATCTTTTTTACCTGAAAAGTAACTCATTTTATAGTGTTTGGGCGTTAACGATATTATTATGGGTATTTATCGCAAATTTAGCTGAGGTTGTGATTTTGACTCAAAATGATTTTCAGTGGATTATATTTGTGGTTGGTGTGTTGATGATTAGTCAATTTTCAAAAGGAGAAAGGCAACATGAATAAACCTTTAATCATAATGTATAGAGATCATTTACTACCTCTTCCAGAAACCTTTATTAAGGCACAAGGCGAATCCTTAAATGCCTACCATGTTCATTATGTGGGTAGTCGAATAATAGAACATGGGATAATCCTACCAAAGGACAAAATGACTGTGATCAATCAAGGGACACTTTATGGTTATTTCATTGAATACTTGTTTAAAAAATTTGGTTTTTCTCCTTTCAAAAAGTTAGAAAAATTAAAGCCAGTGTTAATCCATGCACAGTTTGGTGTTGGCGGAGCCTTGGCGCTGCCATTGAAAAAACACTTGAACATTCCATTAATAACCACATTTCACGGGTTTGACATCACAGTTAAGGATGAATTTGCAAAAAAATCATTTTTAGGGCATCGCGTCTATTTGCAACGCCGCAACCAATTGATCAAAGAGGGGGATATTTTTATTGCTGTCTCACAATTTATTAAACAAGAATTGATAGAAAAAGGTTTTCCTGAAAAAAAAATTATTGTTCATTATATTGGCGTAGATACTGACGAATTTACCCCCAATTTGAAACAAGAACGAAAACCAACGGTTTTGTTTGTAGGAAGACTCGTCGAAAAAAAAGGATGTGAGTATCTGTTACGCGCTATGGTTAAAGTACAAAAAATTCTGCCAAAAGCGCACTTGATTATTATTGGTGATGGCGAATTGCGACACCCTCTTGAGCAAAAGGCGAAACAACTTTTAATTAACGCGCAATTTATAGGCGCTCAACCACATACCAAAGTCAAAGAATGGATGAATAAAGCACAAGTATTTTGTGTTCCAAGTATTAGGGCGAAATCAGGAAACTCAGAAGCCTTTGGCATGGTATTTGCAGAAGCACAAGCCATGGGACTACCAGTAGTCAGCCATTATCATGGTGGTATTCCTGAAGCCGTCAAACATGGTGAAACCGGTTTTTTGGTTCAAGAAAAAGACATTGAAGGTTTAGCGCATTATTTGATAAAGCTGCTGCAAAATCAAGAAATCTGGCAACGTTTTAGTCTAAATGGCATGAAATATATTCGTGAACATTTTGATTTGAAAAAACAATCTGAAGAGCTTGAGGCGATTTATTTTCATGAACAATTCAATCACAACTGAGATTGACTCAATTTATTTCGTTTGCTGAAAGATTGAGGCGCAAACATCAGGAAAGGATGAAACAACTTGGTAAGGCGGGTTGGATTTAACTACAAAGATCCGGTTAAAGAACCAATTAATCAACAAACAAATACCATTTATCACCCACATAATTATGAAACTTAGCTATCTTTCTGCCGCCCCGCGCGTCTCAACCAAACAATATGCAGAACTGGCAGGACCACGTTCGCATGTACTTGGCGTTATTCAGGCCTTTGAGACGCTTGGTTGGGAGGTGAATCCCTTTATTGTTGGTGATCAGGTACCTGAACAATGGATTAAAAAAGGCTCTGCTGAACAATTGACTAAAAGTATTTTTCATGCCGCAGCCGCTGACTTGGTACGAATTAGCTCAAATATCATCAATTCTCATCGTGCTTGGCGGGCATTGGGGCATCAAACAGATTGGGTTTATGAACGCTTTTCCGCTTTGCAAATGTTGGGCTGGCACTTTAAAAAACGAGGCATTCCATGGATATTGGAAACCAACGCCCCTTTATTTTATGAAGCTAAAGTTGAACGACAGAGCATTGCGCTGACTTCATTGGTTAAAAAGCGAGAAATTTGGGCTTATCAACACTGTGATGTGTTGGTATGCATCAGTCAAACTTTGAAGGAAATTATTGTTCAAGAAATCAAAATTTCTCCTGACAAGATATTAGTGATGTCAAACGGTGTTGATACAACATTTTTTGATCCTGCACAACATGCGCCAAAACGGATTTTTAAGGAATTTACCATCGGCTTTGTAGGGCTTCTCATGCAATGGGCGGGCATGGAATATTTGCTCTATGCTTTGGCTGAAAGTAAAGACATTGATTTACGATTAGTCATTGTAGGCGATGGTCCGGAAAAAACACATTTGGAACAACTTGTGACTCAGCTTGGTTTGACGGAAACCGTTTATTTTACTGGCAGAGTTGCACCGGCTGAGGTGCCTGCTTATATCGCAGGATTTGATGTTTGTTATTCAGGGCAAGTACCATTGCGAATTGGAAAAATGTATTTATCACCTTTGAAACTTTATGAATATATGGCGATGGGAAAACCAGTTCTCGCTTCAGCCTTTGATGATGCGCGACAATTGATAGAGGAGGGAAAAAACGGCTTTTTATTTGAACCTGCTGACAAACAAAGTCTCAAACAAGCGCTCAAAAAAGTTGCCAAATCACATCTTGCAGAGATGGGAACCGCTGCGCGTCTATTGGTTGAAGTGGATCACAGCTGGGTGGCACGAGTACGCACATTGATTGAAAACGTTGAGGCAATTCTTGGGAGACAAGCATGAATCGTCAACGGTTTCTTGGTATTATGATTGATCCCGTCACGATGGCGGATATGCACAAAATCATTGGCGAGGCGATTTCCAATAATGAGCGTTGTATTATTGCGGGGCATAACTTGCATAGTCTCTACCTGTATCATCATCATGCCAAATTAAGGGATTTTTATACACAAGTTCATACATTTCGTGCTGATGGCATGGCGTTAATTTTTTTGGCTAAGTTACTGGGACTCCCTTTACGCCGAGAGCACAGAACAACTTGGATGGATTGGGTGCGCCCCTTTATGGCAGAAGCCACACAGCAAAATTGGCGAGTATTTTATTTGGGTTCAAAATTTGGTGTTGCAGAGCAGGGAGCCGAGATTTTACGTCAAGAATTTCCGTCGCTACAAATTAAAACAGCAGCGGGTTACTTTGATCCTGATAATAAAGCGGTTTTAGAAAATATTAATAGTTACCGCCCTGACATATTGATCGTTGGCATGGGCATGCCACGCCAGGAGTTGTGGATATTGGATCATTTTTTGGCGATACAGGCTAATGTTATACTTACCAGCGGCGCCTGTATGGACTATGTTGCTGGTCTGGTGCCCGTGCCGCCCCGCTGGATGGGACAAGTGGGTTTGGAGTGGTTGTACCGGTTATTAGGTGATCCTAAACGTCTTTGGCGCCGGTATTTGCTTGAACCTTGGTTTATTTTTTGGTTATCTTTTCGTGAATTGCTGTGTAAGTAAACCTGCAACTGGAGTTATTTATGAAGTTGATTTTCGCACTAATACTTTTGCTTTTTGTAGCCCAATTAAATGCCGCAGATTGTGGAGATTGTTGGCGCAAAGCCGCCGAAGAACGTATTGAAAAAATCCGTCAGGCAGATTTGACCATCACCGTTTTAGATCACAAAAAACAACCGGTGAAAGAGGCTTTTGTAGATGTTAGCATGCAACGTCATGCCTTTGGATTTGGTTCAGCCGTCAGTGTTTGGTATTTAACAGTAGATAGTGAAGATGGACGAAAATACAGGGAAACTGTGCGGCGATTATACAACAAAGTGACGTTTCATAACGCCCTGAGATGGGGAAATTGGGACAGAAGTAAAACAGGCACGCCAGAAAGTAAATGGTATCTTGCCAGAACATTCAAAGCTTTAAAGTGGTTAATAAAGCACAATATCGACGTTCGGGGTCACTATATCAGCTTGGGTCCTATTAAAGATAGCAAGCGTCTAAGAAATCCAAGCCAGTTTAAAGAAAAATTGTTCCAGCATATCAAAGACAAGGTGTCAACACTGGGTCACCGAATTGCTGAATGGGATGTGATTAATCATCCGGTTTCTAAAGGCAGACAAATAAACACATTGGAAAGTGTATTTGGTCGCCAGATTTTTGTGGAGATCGTCAAACGAACCAAAGCATTAAATCCAGAAGCCAAACTTTATGTGAATGAAGGGCGCATTCTGGGCAACGAGCGAGACAATCGCCGCAAGGCTTATAAGGAGATTATTCGTTATCTCAAACAGAAAGGGGCACCCATCGATGGTATTGGTTTAATGGGGCATTTTATGATAGGAAATCGGGGTCAAGCGGTTTTAACTTTCCCAACACAGTTATGGAAGATACTTGATGAATTTGCGACATTTGGGCTACCCATTCAAGTAACTGAATTTGATATAAGTTTTGAAAATAAAGAATCGCGTGGCAACTATACACTTTCAACCAATGAATTGCAATTGCAAGCTGACTATATGCGTGATTTTATGACTCTTTTATTCAGTCACCCAGCGGTGGAAGGCATCGTTATGTGGGGATTTTGGGAAGGAAGGCATTGGTACCCCACTGCGGCATTATATCGCAAAGATTGGTCAATCAAGCCTAACGGGCAAGTATGGGAAGACTTAGTCACCAAAAAATGGTGGACAAATGTGAGTGGTCAAACTGATGCAAATGGTCATTTTCATACACGCGGTTTTCTGGGCAATTATTCTGTGACTGTCACAAAAAAGGGCGAAAAAAAGACTTTTTTTTGTGATTTGACTCAAGAAGGGGCGCGTTTAGAAATAACTCTTGAAGAATAAAACTTCCAAGCACCACGACGCAAAGTGGCAAATTAACATCTATGAACACACCTAATTTTTTAGTCATCGGTGCTCAAAAGGCTGGGACGACTTCACTATATCACTACCTCAAACAACATCCCGCCATATTCATGCCAACTCTTAAAGAGCCCCATTTTTTTTCATCTGAAAATGAAGTGAGTGATGAATATCCTTTATTGAAATCAAATGTGGTGATTAGGGATATTGAGAATTATCGAAAATTATTTAAAAATGTGCAAGAAGAAATTGCAATAGGTGAGGCATCTCCATCATATTTGTATTGGGCAAAAACACCCGAAACAATTAAATATTATATTCCTGAAGTCAAGTTAATCGCTATACTCAGACAACCCATTGAAAGGGCATATTCAAATTACCTTCATGCTGTTCGCATTGGCGTCGAAAAAAATGACAATTTTGAGGAGGCGATAAATGAGGAATTTGAATGTAGAAAACGTGGAATAGCACAATCTCACATCCGGCATTATTATGCTAAAGGGTTTTATTCTCAGCAACTCCAACGTTATTACAACCTGTTTGATCAAGAACAAATTAAGATTTGGCTTTTCGATGAATTAACAAGCAATCCACACAAAGTTATGAAAGAAATGTATAACTTTTTAGGCGTGGATAGCGCTTTTACACCTGATGTTTCTGAACGACATAATACGTCAGGCATCCCCAAAAATCCTATTTCAAAACTGATTATGAAACGCGAAATAAAACGGTTTCGCAATACCATTAAAAAATATCTGCCAAATTATCTGACAAAACAGATCAGAAAATGGGTGCTCAAAAAAGCGTATCCATTAAGCGCTGAAACAAGGGCTCGTTTAACGCAAAAATATTATTCAGAAGAAATTCCAAAACTTCAAGCGCTCATTGATCGTGATTTAAGTGCTTGGATTCCTGATTACTGCTATAATTACAAGCAGTGTGTAGCGATTTCTAAAACTTGAAGACAAGAAGATATATATTGATGATAAGCTGTATTTCTGCTAGGCATTTTAGTACACATTTGCTGCTAATTTGATTATGAATGCACCTTTGACTAATCCTTTTTACATGCCACCAGAATGGCATCCCCATCGCCATTGTTGGATGGCATGGCCATCGCGCCCTGAAAGTTGGCCTTTTGCGCTTGCCCGTGTTTATCCCAATTATGCCGCGGTGGTTCTCGCTATTGCGCGTTTTGAACCGGTGAAGATGATTGTACAACCCGCGCATCTTGAGGAGGCAAAGCGATGGTGTGGGACGAATGTTGAGTTTGTCTCCTTGCTGGTCAATGATATTTGGCTGCGCGATACTGGACCCAGTTTTGTTATTAACGGACAGGGGGGCATAGCTGGCATTGATTGGCCATTTAATGCTTGGGGAGAAAATCGAGAGTCTCTTGCGGATTATCAACAAGATGCTCTATTAGCACAGCGAATATTAGAACATACTCAAATACCTCGTTATGCGGCCCCGCTTATTTTAGAAGGCGGCGCGATTCATGTCGATGGAGAAGGTACAGTATTAACCAGCGCTGAATGTTTGCTCAACCGCAATCCACACTTAAGCCGCAGCGAAATTGAGGCATTATTGCGTGAATATCTGGGCATTTCTAAAGTCATTTGGTTAGGGCAAGGTTTACAAGATGATGAAACTGCTGGACATGTCGATAATTTAGCTTCCTTTGTGCGCCCTGGTGTAGTCGCAGCCCTCACTTGCAATGATTTGCAAGATAGCAATTATGCCGCTTTACAAGATAATTTACACCGCCTTCGCTGTGCCACCGACGCAAAAGGTCGCCAATTAGAAATCATTGAAATAGAGCAACCCGCTCACCGCGAAGATGATAATGGGCTACGCTTACCACTGTCTTATATTAATTTTTATATCGCCAATGGCGGGATTGTGATGCCCACTTTTGATGATCCAGCCGATGATGCTGCCATTGCGACCCTCACCAAAGCATTTAATGATCGTCAAATTGTACCTGTGTACGCTCTAAATCTCGTTTATGGTGGCGGATGTATTCATTGTGTGACTCAACAACAACCTGGTTGAGTTTTAGGTACTGCTAAAGCCCAAACACCGATGAGTTATAAAACATGATCACCGTAGCCGCTACCCAAATGGCTTGCACTTGGAATATTGCCACCAATCTCAAAAAAGCGGAATCCTTAGTGCGCCACGCTGCACAACAAGGCGCACAAATTATCTTGCTACAAGAATTATTTGAAACGCCCTATTTTTGCAAAGATCAAAAGGAGGCCTATTTTAGCTTAGCCAAACCAGCACAAGATCATCCATTATTGGCACATTTTAGCGCCTTAGCTGCTACCCTCAATGTGGTGCTGCCGATCAGCTTTTTTGAACGCGCCAATAATGCTTATTATAATTCAGTGATGATTATTGATGCTGATGGCAGCCAATTAGGCGTTTATCGCAAAACCCATATCCCTGATGGTCCTGGCTATCAAGAAAAATTCTATTTTAATCAAGGAGATACAGGATTCAAAGTGTGGCAAACACGCCATGCTGTCATTGGTGTTGGGATTTGTTGGGATCAGTGGTTTCCAGAATCCGCCCGCGCAATGGCATTACAAGGCGCAGAATTGCTATTTTATCCAACAGCCATAGGCTCCGAGCCAGAAGCGCCTTTGATAGATTCAAGTGGACATTGGCAACGAGTGATGCAAGGGCATGCTGCTGCCAATGTGATGCCATTAATTGCCTCTAACCGCATTGGTCAAGAAAAAGGCGAATCTTGCGAAATAACTTTTTATGGCTCCTCATTTATTGCTGATCCAACAGGAGAAATTATCACCGTCGCAGGGCGAAATGAAGAAACTGTGTTGACAGCCAGTTTTGATCTTGAGGAAATACGTGCTTTGCGAATGGGGTGGGGTGTTTTTCGTGATCGTCGCCCAAGTCAATATGCACATTTATTGACGTAACATTTTACAGCCAACCATTGATACCACCATGCAACAAACCACTATTTTTGATATTGATTTAATCCGTCGCTACGATAAAGCAGGTCCACGTTATACTTCTTATCCCACCGCAGTGCAATTTCACAATGGTTTTAATGAAGTTGCTTATCAGGAGTATGCACAAAGTAGCAATGCTGTGCCATTAAAACCGTTATCGTTATATGTACATGTACCTTTTTGTGATACGGTGTGCTTTTATTGTGCCTGTAATAAATTGGCGACTAAAGATAGAAGTCTTGCGGTGCCTTATTTGGCAAGGTTGCATCAGGAGCTTGCGCTCCAAAGTGCTTTATTTAATAGTGAACGTCCTGTCACGCAATTACATTGGGGCGGTGGCACGCCGACTTTTTTAAGTCATGCAGAAATGCGCGCGCTTATGGATGGGATTAAAGCGCATTTTCGTTTGTTTGATGATGACAGCGGTGAGTATTCGATTGAAATTGATCCGCGTGAGACGAAGCATGATACTGTTGCCTTTTTGCGCGTGCTTGGTTTTAATCGCATGAGTTTGGGCGTGCAAGATTTTGATCCTTCAGTGCAAAAAGCGGTTAATCGTATCCAATCCGAGGAGCAAACTTTTGCTGTGTTAGAGGCGGCTCGCAGTGAAGGTTTTAAGTCCGTTAGTCTTGATTTGATTTATGGTTTACCCTATCAAAATGTGGATTCTTTTGCTAAAACCTTGGATAAAATTCTCACAGTTAAGCCCAATCGTTTATCTATTTTTAATTACGCGCATTTGCCCACTTTATTTAAACCACAACGGCGCATTGATGAGGATGAGTTGCCCAGCCCTGCCGAAAAATTAGCCATTTTGCAAAACACCACCAATCAGTTAATTGAGGCGGGTTATGTCTATATTGGCATGGATCATTTTGCGCTCCCTGATGATGAATTGGCGCAGGCGCAACGTAATGGCACTTTGTATCGCAACTTTCAAGGCTATTCGACTCATGCAGATTGTGATTTAATTGGCTTAGGCATCACCTCTATTGGCAAAGTAGGCGATAGCTATAGTCAAAATGTCAAAACGCTAGAGGAGTACTATGCTCAAATTGATGCGGGACATATTCCTGTTTTTCGCGGCATCGCCTTAAATGCTGATGATAAGTTACGTCGCGCGGTGATTACGCAACTCATTTGTCATTTCAGTTTAGATATGCCTGCTATAGAGCAAGCATACCAGATTGATTTTAAAGAGTATTTTTCAGAAGAATGGAAAGAATTAGAAAAGTTACAAGATGATGGGTTATTGGTGCGTGGCGAACAGCAAATTGAGATTTTGCCAGCTGGTAGATTTTTGGTGCGTAATATTTGTATGACGTTTGATGCTTATTTGCGCCAAAATAAGGAGCAGCGTTTTTCTAAGGTGATTTAACGACTTTGGTAGGAGTCCAAACTTAGTTTGGACTCCTATAAATATTCATAAAAATAATTAATAACTGATGTTACGCACTCTTGTTCACAAACCATAGTCGCAAAGCGGGGCGAAGCACTCCAAAATACGATTGAATTTTTTGGAGTGCAAAGCAACGCTTTGCGACTTGTGAACGAGGATGCGTAACACCAGTTAATAACTGATGTTACGCAACCTCGTTCACTTATGAAGAAATTACAGAAAAAAAGATTTTCCAGCTTTAGCCTACGAGAGGCTTTGATGATAATAGGTACTCATCAGCTAAAAGAATGGCACTTTGATATACATCCAGTACAAGCCTCTACGAATTATCAACACACCATCAGTAAACTGAAATCCCGTTTTGACTTATCGCTTTCTGAGGCGGCTAAAATTTTATGGATTGATCTCATTCTTTTTGAAGCCTTGACACCTTTTGATGAGCTAAAAGTTTGGAAGGAGGCAAGCTTACAAACGGATACGGTTACTGGTGTGTTGGATTATTTAATTGCGCCACAAGGTACAATTTATCGTTCTCCCCTATTATGTGTCGTTGAGGCGAAAAAGGATGATTTTGAAAAAGGAATGGCACAATGTTTAATAGAAATGTCTGCTTGCCGTGATTTCAATAAGGGCATTGATATTGAGGTATATGGTATAGTTACTAATGCCATCATTTGGGAATTTTATAAGCTCACTCCAAAAAATGAAGTGTATAAAAGTCTTGCTTATTCTGAAACACACTTAGACGAAATTTTAGGTAT
>CAYFOB010000084.1:0-11051 GCA_964344525.1 uncultured Thiomargarita sp. | reverse complement strand
ATCTTTCTCGTTTTCTGAAAAAGACTTTTCATTTTTTCCAAAACAGCCTCTGAAATAGCAAATAAAGCGAAAAGCGAGTTTTTAGCCAATATGAGCCACGAAATCCGCACCCCCATGAACGCAATCATTGGTTTTTCTGAATTGTTATTAAAAATGGTGACAGATAAAAAGCATAAAAATTATTTGGACTCTATTCAAACGGCTGGAAAAACCTTATTGACTTTGATTAATGATATACTTGACATTGCAAAAATTGAGGCTGGGCGCTTAGATATTCACTATGATCCGATTGATCCCACTTCGATTTTCAATGAATTAAAACAATTGTTCAGCCTCAAAATGAACGAAAAAGGGTTAAAATTCATAATTGATATAGATAAAACATTGCCACCCGCTTTGCTATTGGATGAAACCAGGTTGCGGCAAGTCTTATTAAATTTAACCAGTAATGCCATCAAATTTACTCAAAATGGTCACATAAAAATCAGCATCCATCAATACCAGAAAGATACAAACCAAATTGATTTAATCATTGTGGTAGAAGATACTGGCATCGGCATTCCTGAAGATCAACAAAATAAAATTTTTGAGGCTTTCCAACAAATGGATGGTCAATGTACCCGAAAATATGGTGGTACAGGGCTTGGATTGGCTATTTCCAAACGATTGGTTGAAATGATGAATGGTCGCATCTCCCTCAAAAGTCAAATCGGTATGGGGAGTCTTTTTGAAATCACCTTACAAGATGTTAAAGTATCCAAGGTGGCACCTGCTGTTAAATCTGATAACAATTTTGATGTGTCAAGGATTTATTTTGAACCCGCCCAAATATTGGTTGTGGATGATATTGAATCTAACCGCGATGTCATCCGTGAAAATTTATCCCAAGTGAATTTAGAAGTGATTGAAGCCGAAGATGGGCAGAAAGGCTTACTTTTTGCAAAGGAATATCAACCCGCTTTGATTCTAATGGATTTGAGAATGCCTGTGATGGATGGCTATGAAGCCACCAAACAGTTGAAAAAAAATCCGAAAACGCAAAATATTCCTGTCATCGCTTTAACAGCCTCTATTTTAGGTGAACATCCTAAAGCGCTTAATTTTGACGGTTTTTTGTTCAAACCTGTTCAAATTTCAAAGCTTCTGAGTAAATTATCACGCTATTTAAAGCACACAACGCAGCCAGTTGAAGCGCTCACAGAAGAAAGAGAATTTGAGACTTTAAGTGATTCCATTTCTCCCAAACTGATGGAAATCCTAGAAAAAAGAATCATCCCACAGTGGCAAGAATTGCAAGTGTGTTTAGACATAGAAGAAATTAAAACCTTTGCAAATAACATCATGCGCTTAGGCGATAAATATCAGGTACCCTATTTGATTCATTATGGTCAAAAATTAGCCGGATTTGTCCAAGACTTAGATGTAGTAGGAATTGAAAAAACTTTAACTCAGTTTTATAAGGGAATCAAACATTTCAATTCTTGAACTGTGATAAAAAAATTTCCTAAATTCGTAAAATCATGAATCAATCACCACAAATCTTGATTATAGATGACAATCCACAGAACCTCCAAGTATTGGGAAAAATACTCAAAGAACATGGATATTTTCCTCGGTTTGCCGTAAGTGGTGCCCAAGCATTGACCATCTCTTTGAAAAAAACAATTCCTGATCTCATTTTGCTGGATATTTCTATGCCAGAAATGAACGGTTTTGAAGTTTGCCAAAAACTCAAAGAAGAAGCGAGCACAAAAGAGATTCCTGTGATTTTTCTAACCGCCCACACAGAAAAAGAGAAAGTGATCAAAGGTTTTCAATTAGGCGCTGTAGATTATGTCACCAAACCTTTCAACATTGACGAATTACTCACTCGCATTCAGACGCACCTCAAACTCAAACAAACGCTTGAGGACTTGAAACAAAGCAATGCCACCAAAGAAAAATTTTTCTCCATCATCGCTCATGATTTAAACAATCTCTTTGGCGTTTTAATTGGTTTTACTAACTTGTTAATAATGGCTCGGGCTCAACAATTGGAAGAAAAAATCGATTATTCTCTGCCAGCGCTTCAACGCAATCTCAAGCAGGGATATAACTTATTAACAAACTTACTCGAATGGTCAAAAATGCAGAGCAATAGAATCGAGCCTCAAATGGCACTTCTAGACTTAACATCTCTGGTTGAGCAAAATATTGAGCTGTTAAGCGCTCGGACTGCTCAAAAAAATATCCATATATCTTCTTCTCTGGAGCAAACTTCAGTGTTTGCAGATGAAAACATGTTGAGCACCGTCATCAGAAATTTGCTCTCCAATGCGGTCAAATTCACGCCAGACAATGGACAAATCCAAATTTTGGCTCAAAGAAAGGAAAACGTACTTGAGTTCTCCATTTCTGATACTGGCGTTGGCATAGAATCGAAAAATATTGATAAATTGTTCAGAATAGATGTGAGCCATAGCACAAGAGGAACAGGTAACGAAATGGGCAATGGTTTAGGCTTGGTTTTATGTAAAGAATTGGTTGATAACATGGGGGGTAGTATAACAGTTGAAAGTGAAAAAGGAAAAGGCAGTCGATTTTTGGTATGCCTACCGTTTCCATCTGATAAAATATAATCAGAACTGGGGGAACATAAGTGCGTAACATCAGTCAAACAAAAAAAGCATTTTGACCCGTTAAAAACGATATCTAAGCTCCAACAAATAACTTCGCCCTGCCAAAGGTAAATCATTAGGAATACTGATAATATTATCATTGCCTGGACCTTCGCTCGGTTCACGCACATCAACATCGAATAAATTGCGTATACTCACAGCAAAATTCCAATGATTTTCTCTAATATTTTTACGGCGCAAGGTTAAATTGACTGTGCTATAGTCACCGATATCCGCTCTGGGATCACTAAAACTCCGTTTTCTATCAGCAATCCAATTAACTTGGCTGTTCAGATACCAATTGGGATAAACTAACCAATCAGTGCGGAGATAAGCCATTTGATGTGGAGTAAAACCGGGATCATGTCCGTTTTCATCAACAGCATGTTGATAGCTATAATTAGCCAATAAACTAACGTTTTTGCTAATGAGCCAACGTACTTCAGTTTCAAAACCACGACCACTTTGCCTACCAACGTTTTGTGCCATAAAAATATTTGGGTTAGTCGCATCTTGCACACCGCGCACAACCTCACGCCATTCGTAGGCAAATAAATTTAAACCCAAATGCACATTTTTTATGGCACCGTAGTCAAAAGCCAATTCTACCATATCAATCGTTTCTGGTTGTAAATTAGGATTACCCAATGCTTCAGCAATATAGTTAACGTATAAGTCGCTGAACGATGGCGCACGAAATGCACGCCCGTAAAGAAGTTTCGTATAAAAATCAGGGGTTCTTTGCCACACCAGCGCCAATCGAGGGTTAATGGTTGAGCCAAAATCGGAGTATTTATCATAACGAATCCCAGCTGTGAGCTCCCAATTCGGCGCAAAAGTCCAAGCATCTTGTAAAAACATAGACCAGCTCTCACGCGCGGCTTCTGGAATAGTCACATAAGGTGTATCCGTAAAATCCACAATATCACTGCCCGGTGGAAGGGGCAATCCAGTGCTCGGATCAATGCCACTATTTCTCAATTCTTTGAGCTCGTAAAAATCACCATAATAGTAACCAGTGCCTAAGCGCAATGTGTGTTCATTCAACCCAAGATAAAAACCTGATAAGTTAAAATATGTATGGCGTTCAGAAAAACGACCACTACTGAAGAATCCATCTGGATAGCTTCCCCCAAAAGCCCCAGGCGGAAAAATCCAACTATCTGCTGGTGAGCCTGCTTTTTGATCGAAAAAACTGAGCTGTGCACTTATATCCCAATTTTGAGTTAATTTGCTATTATGATAGATTAGATCCGCATGAAAACGGTTACTGGAAAAGCGATTGTGATTCAAGGCATCAGCCTCACCAACCCCGGTGCCTTGGTTATATCGTCCTTGATAAGCAGTACGCAATCGCCAATTTCTGCGAGAAATATCCAAACAAGCATCAAAATTGCGCTGCTGTACATTGACCGAACTTGGGGCCAAAGAAACATCAGTACCAAATATTTTGTCATAACTTGTTTGAAGGTCTTCATCAATTTGCCGTCCATGACCCTCAGTATCATGATATTCTAAAGACAATGCCACATCAAACCCCAATAGCTCATCACCATATAATAGGTAAGCATCATAAGTTTCAAAACTACCCATCCTAAAGCCCATTTCAGTGCCATCAATATCTTTTTTAGTTTTAGTAATAATATTAATCACGCCAGCAAAGGCATCAGCCCCAAACACGGCAGAACCTGGCCCCCGAACGATTTCAATCCGCTTAATGTTGCTAACAGGCAAACTACCTGAAATAATATTTCGGTTTCCTAAGAGCAAGGATTGCATGGGAATTCCATTAACGAGAAATAGCACTTGCGGACTCCGTTGGGTGTAAATCCCGGGCACATAACCACAGTCTTGTCTTGAAACATGTAATCCTGGCACCGTTTCTAACACCTCATCTAAATCTGTGGCACCTATCGCTTCAATGTCTGAGGCTGTAATAACGGTGGTAATTGCTGGGGCACGCGCTGTCGATTGGTGAGCGCCAGTAGCCACACTGATTTCTTTGACAACCATCACGGCATCAAAAATATCAAAAACATCAGAAAGCGTCACTTCGACTTCTCCTAATTCCTCTAAACTTAAACTTGTTAAATAGTCAAATATTGTTTGTGAATCTGCAGTATTTGTGGCATAGTTTGGTATTGTCAGTGCGAGTAAAAATATAGCCAAGCAACTCAAATATAACGTTTTTTCAAAATGAAACATAAAATATCCTCTCAGAAAATTTACCTAACAATTTTTGCAACCCTTAGCAAGTTAGCACTGGCTCCAATGCCCGCTTTTTGCAACATTTCAGGGTTAACCATAAACCGCACCTTTTTATTCCACATATAAAATTGAATCATGCCACCGTGTGCGATAAAATTATCTATATCACTGACTGTGAGAATAGGAGAGTATTGAACATAGCTCAAAATAGTGGCTTGATTACCCTGTTCTGATTTACTGAGAAACAAAATATGACAACGATCAGTTTTCCTAAAATCATAAAAATGTTCCACAGCAATGCGACGTTTTTTAACGATTTTGTTCCTGACAAGTATGTCAAAATCCTCAAATGGGTTTTTACCCAAAACACAAATACGAATTGGGGTTCTTGGGTTATCAAATGCGGATTTTGGCCATCTCATGAATTTTGAAAAGTTAAACAAATAAACCGCTTTGACCTGATATTCATTTGGCATCAGAAAAATAGTGCCATAAGTCAAGGAACTAAGCAAAAGAAAAAAAATGCTTAGTCTCCATCGGGAGTTGGTATTCTGCATACTGATTACCTATCTAAAAGTGAAAAAAAAAGTCATTCCTAAATCCTTGATTTTTTATAAGTGTGTTAGGCTGCTAATGGCTTTTTAACTGATAACTCATGTTACGCACTCTCGTTCCAAGCCTGTAGCAAAGCGCTGCTTTGCACTCCATTTGAATTTTTTTTTGTTCCAAGCAGCGCTTTGCTACGGAGCAAGGCTGCGTAACATCAGCTGAGAACTAAAAATGATTAAATTTAGTGATAGACCCATAAAAGATAAACTCAGTGCGATTATTCTCTTAACCAGCGCGATTTTGTTATTATTAACGTCCAGTGCACTTGTTATTAGCGAGTTGCTCATTTTTCGTCGCACGATGGTTGATGATTTATTTGTTTTTGCTGATCTTGTTGGAATGAATAGCACAGCTGGGCTATCATTTAATGATAACATCAGTGTAGAAGAAAATATAGGCGTATTAAAAGCCAATTCACATATTATTTTAGCGCACGTTTTTACCCCAGATGGGCGATTGTTTGCCAGTTACTTTAGGGATAAACAAAACATTGTCCCCTTAACATTGAGCGATTTGCAAGGCAATGATCAAACAGAAGATAATTATGTTTTTCATGATCAATTTGTTGAAATATTTAAAAAAATTATTTTTGAGAATGAAATGGTTGGTACTGTTTATATACGATCAGATTTGACAGAACTTGAGAAACGTTTAAGGCTGGCAGCCTATATTGTGGTTGCAGTGTTACTTTTTGCGTTATTTTTTGGTATTTTGATCGCATCTAAACTCCAACAACTAATTACAACCCCCATTTATCGTCTCTTAAAAACGATGAAAATGGTCTCTGCACAAACCAATTATTCACTTCGCGCCCATAAGCAGGGTAATGATGAAATAGGCACTCTGATCGACGGATTTAATGACATGTTGGCACAAATTGAACAGTATCGCAACAATTTAGAAGAAAAAGTCAAGGAACGAACAACACAATTGGCTGAAACCCGAGATCAAGCCCTTGCTGCCAATAAGGCTAAAAGCATATTTTTAGCAAATATGTCCCATGAAATACGCACGCCCATGAATGCAGTGCTCGGTTATACCCAGATTTTGTTGCGGGATTCTACATTAAATCATGGACAACAAGATTTGCTCCATGCGATTGAAAAAAGTGGTACTCATTTGCTAGGACTGATCAATGATATTTTAGATATTTCTAAAATTGAAGCAGGGGCTATGGAGTTACATCCCCAAAATTTCATTTTAAGCGATTTTATTAACGAATTATCCACCATGTTCAAAATGCGCAGTGAGCAAAAAAAATTAATTTGGCGCATTGAAAATGCAATCACCAAACCAGTGCTTGTGTACGCTGATCAAAATAAATTACGCCAAATTCTCATTAATTTATTGGGAAATGCCATTAAATTCACGGAGGTTGGTGAAATTGTGTTGCGCGTTAGCCAACAAGCAACCGATTATTATCGTTTTGAAGTTATTGATACCGGCATAGGCATTTCGGCTGATTCTCAAAAAACGATTTTTAAAGCATTTCAACAAAATGAGGTGGGCTATGATAAAGGGGGAACTGGACTTGGTTTAGCAATCACTCAACAACAAGTTGAGCTTATGGGGGGCACCATCACGGTGAAATCTGAGCTGGGCAAATGGAGTTGTTTTACGTTAGAGCTACCTTTGCCAGCCGGTGAGGGGGAAGTGCCAGAGACTATTGCAGAAATCACACATCTTGCGCCTGGTTATCAGGTTTCCGCATTGGTTGTGGATGATGTAAAGGCGAGTCGATATATTTTGGCAGAAATTTTGTGTGACCTTGGAATTGATGTACGCCAAGCGGCTAATGGTCAAGATTGTTTAGATCAAATTCATGAGTGGCCGCCTGACATTGTATTTATGGATATCCGTATGCCAGTCATGAATGGTATAACAACCATACGTCATATCCGCGAAGAATTTTCAGATAAAATATCTTGTATTGCCGTCACTACCTCAACACTCAAACAGGATAGTGATCAATTGTTGCAAGCTGGATTTGATGATTTTATTGGAAAACCGTACCGTTTTGATAGAGTTTATAAGTGTTTAGATAAGTACCTTTCTGTAGAATTTGAATATAATAAATCTGAACAACCGGCTGAAACGCTTGATTTGACCAAACTTTCTTTGCCACAATCTTTACATGAGCGTTTAACTGAAGCGGCAGAATTAAGCAATTTAACCGCCCTTGAAGCCTTGATAGTAGAATTGGCTACAGAACAACAGGCACTTGCAACAACGTTTAAAAAATGTTTGGATAATTATGACACTGATGCAATAGTCGATATGTTAAATGAGGTGACTTATGAATAACATTGATTTGAAAAATGCCAAGGTGTTGATGGTAGATGACATGCCCGCCAATATTGATGTTTTACGCAAAGTATTGATTGAAGAGGGTTATCAACTCTTTTTTGCGAATAGTGGCGAAAAAGCCATCAAAATAGCCAATCGCGCTTTACCTGATCTTATTTTACTTGATGTGATGATGCCAAAAGTGGATGGCTTTGAAACCTGTCGTCGTTTACAACAAAATGAAGCCACCCAAGAAATTCCGATTATTTTCCTAACGGCCAAAAACCAGGCTGAAGATATCAAAGAAGGTTTTAAACTGGGTGCGGTTGATTACATTGTGAAACCATTTCGACACGAAGAAGTTTGTATGCGTGTTCGTGTCCATTTACAAAGGTCTATATTGATACAACGTGAACAATCCTGTTTGAGCGCCGAAGCGGCTAATCGTGCCAAAAGCGAATTTTTAGCCAACATGAGCCATGAACTCCGTACCCCCATGAATGCCATTATTGGTTTTTCAGAACTGCTTTCAAAAATGATAACAGATAAAAAGCATAAAAATTATGTGGATTCTATCCAAACGGCTGGAAAAACACTATTGATTTTGATCAATGACATACTTGATCTGGCAAAAATTGAAGCAGGGCGGTTAGATATTCACCCAGAAGCGATTGATCCTAGAATCATTTTTACAGAATTAGAACAACTGTTTGCTCTCAAAATAGCTGACAAAGGACTAGCATTTAGAATTGAGATTGATGAAGCGTTACCATCAGTCATAAAACTGGATGAAAATCGTTTACGGCAAGTACTGCTCAATCTGATAGGTAATGCCGTCAAGTTTACAGAACAGGGCAATATAACAGTCAGTGTTCGTCAATCCCATAAAGAGAACGACACAATTGATTTAATTATCACAGTGGCAGATACAGGCATTGGTATTCCCAAAGAACATATTGAGAACATTTTTAATGCTTTCCAACAAGTGGATGGGCAAAGCACCCGAAAATATGGGGGAACTGGACTCGGGCTCAGCATTAGTAAACGATTGGTTGAAATGATGAATGGTTATATTTCCATTCAGAGTCAAGTGGATATGGGGAGTGTTTTTGAAATCACCTTGCAGGATGTTAAAGTGCATGATATGGCACCTGCGATCAAAACAGAAGACATTTTTAATCTCAAAACGATTTATTTTGAACCCGCCCGAATACTGGTTGTGGATGATATTGAATCCAACCGCGATGTCATTCGTGAAAATTTATCTCAAGTCAATTTGGAGGTGATAGAAGCCGAAAACGGACAAAAAGGCTTACTTTTTGCGCAAGAATATCAACCAGCGCTCATTTTAATGGATTTAAGAATGCCTATCATGAATGGTTATGAGGCGACCAAACTGTTAAAAAAAAATCCGAGTACCCAAAATCTCCCCGTGATTGCTTTAACAGCCTCTGTCTTAGGTAAATGCTCAGAACTTAAAGCGCTTGGTTTTGACGGATTTTTGTACAAACCAGTTCAAATTTCAGAATTGTTGAGTGAATTGTCATACCATTTACCACACACAATTCACCCTGTTGAAAGGCTTCCAAAGGCGCTTAAGAATATGAGCAATCCTTCTGATAAAGTCGTGCCGAAAGCGCTAATAGAAACGCTCAAAAAAAGCTACCTCACGAAATCCAAAGAACTTCAGGGTATATTAGACATCATTCAGATAGAAAAGTTTGCCAAAAATATAAAACAGTTAGGCAAAGACTCTCAAGCCCCTTACTTGACCCATTATGCTCAAAAATTAGAAGAATTCACCCAAAACTTCGACATCATTCAGATTGAAGAAATGTTAGCTCAGTTTCCTCAATTAATCAACGCATTAATTCCAAATGAGAGAACCTAACAATGAGCATTCAAAGCAAATTACTGTGACTGTTAAAGCATCAGTCGCACCATAAGCCAATCCTTGTATAACGGTTTCTTTATAAACCGCACGGGTAATCTGCACTTGTTCATAAACTTCACTCAGTAAATCTAAGCGATTCAGTTTTCCAAGGGTCCAGCATTACTTAAAACCGTTAACATGATGTTTGACCCAATTCTTCATTTACCGTTTTGCTACTAAAAGACGGTTCTATACCTCTGGCATAAGCATGCTGAGCGCCAATGACCTTTTCTTAAAAACAACATGAATCAATCACCACAAATATTAATTATAGATGACAATCCACAAAATCTCAGGATGTTAGGAAATGTGCTTAAAGAAAATGGCTATAATCCACTCTTTGCAAAAAGTGGGATTCAAGCATTGAACTTTCTTCTTGAGAGAAAACTACCGGCTTTGATTTTGCTGGATATTTCGATGCCAAAGATGGATGGTTTTGAAGTTTGCAAAAGACTCAAGCAAAATGCCGCCACGCAACATATTCCTGCGATTTTTATGACAGCCTACACTGAAAAAGAAAAAGTGATCGAAGGTTTTCAATTGGGTGCTGTGGATTATGTCACTAAACCTTTTCATGCTGAGGAACTACTCACTCGTGTTCAAACACATATCAAACTGAAAGCAACCGAAAAACAGCTCAAACAAGCGGTGATCACCAAAAACAAATTTGTCTCGATCATTGCACATGACTTAAACAATCTTTTCGATGGTTTAATGGGCTTATCTGACTTGTTAAAAATAGCGCGAGATCAACAAGACGAGAAGGAGATAGATTATTTGATCCACGTACTGCAAAAAACGACTAACCAAGGACATAAGCTATTGCAAAACTTACTTGAATGGTCAAGAGTGCAGAGTGGGAGAATTAAACCGCAATTGGAAAGCTTAGATTTAGAATCATTGGTTAAGCAAAATATGGCGTTGTTTACCGCGCATCAAAAAAATGTCTCTCTCTTTTCATCTCTGGCGCAAACACAAGTATTTGCAGATAAAAACATGCTAACCACAATCCTCAGAAATTTGCTCTCCAATGCTCTTAAATTCACCCCAGAAGGTGGAGAAATCAAAATTTATTCTCAAAAAAAAGACAATGAGGTTGAAATTTCCATTTTTGATACAGGCGTTGGCATCAAAGCTGAAGACATTGAAAAACTGTTCAAAATAGATGTGAGTTATAGCACAAAGGGAACTGCCAACGAACAGGGCAATGGTTTCGGTTTGATTTTATGCAAAGAATTGGTTGAGAAAATGGATGGTACGATAGGCGTTGAAAGTGAGGAAGGAAAAGGGAGTTTATTTTGGTTACGCCTTCCCCTAAAACAGTTTTCTTCTTCCTGCACTAACTACAAGGATTATAT
>CAYFOB010000083.1:0-11057 GCA_964344525.1 uncultured Thiomargarita sp. | reverse complement strand
GTACTTAATAATATTTTTATTTACTAACTTGAACATCGAGTACAACGAAAAACAAAAGCATCCATGGGGAAATGACTTGGTGCACATGCTGGGCAAGCATGTAAAAGAAACAGCACATGAAGTGCGCCATGATGTCAACGCCTTTTTGTACCAACTCTTTTCGCATAGCCCCGAAAAACAATTAGCCAAAATTGCGGGTTTACCAAAACCCTTGCCGGCTGACACGGAATAAGCGGTATCCTCTCCCCATGCACATTGATTTCATTTGTGTTGGACAAAAAATGCCATCATGGGTAGAAATGGGGTTTAAGGATTATGCCAAACGCTTGCCCCCCTCATGTCGCTTAAATTTGATTGAAATCCCCCTACGTAAGCGCACCAAAAATGCCGACTTAGCCCGTTTGCAACGTCAAGAAAGTGAACAAATGTTGGCTGCGATTACACAAGGGGCGCATGTGATTGCGCTTGATGAGCGGGGGCAAACCTGGAATAGTCCACAATTGGCTGACCAATTAGCGCACTGGATGTGCGAATATAACACAGTGGCTTTACTTGTTGGTGGACCTGAAGGTTTATCAACGCCTTGTTTACAGCGGGCACAACAACGTTGGTCATTATCCGCCTTAACTTTACCCCACCAACTTGTGCGAGTTTTTGTCGCTGAACAATTGTATCGCGCATGGAGTTTGTTAAATAACCACCCTTATCACCGATCATGATTTATCTTGCTTCTCAGTCTCCACGCCGATGTGCGCTACTTGAACAAATAAAAGTTAAATATCAGCAAGTGGCAGTCAATGTCGATGAAACGCCATTGCCACAAGAAACGCCTGAAAACTATGTCAACCGCTTAGCTTTGGCAAAAGCGCAAGCAGGCGCTACATCATGTCCCGTATTAGGCGCTGATACAGCAATAGTCTGTGATGGGCAACTGTTTGGCAAACCTGTTGACAAAAATGAGGCCAAAAAAATGCTGAGGCAATTATCTGGGCGCAGTCATCAGGTCCTAACCGCAGTGGCATTGGTGAGCGCAACAAGCAAGCGATCACGCTTAAACATCAGCCAAGTACATTTTCGCCAGTTGAGTGAGGCAGATATACAAGCTTATGTCGCAACAGGTGAGCCCTTAGATAAAGCCGGGAGCTATGCCATTCAAGGACTGGCAAGCGTTTTTATTGAGCGTATTGATGGTAGTTATTCAGGCGTGATGGGTTTGCCATTATACGAAACAGCGCTATTATTAATAGAGAGTGGCATAAATATTTTTTAAATTTGTAAATTTAAAAAACAGAGCTTGATACAACCCCTTTATGCCCTTATATCATTGGCTCGCTTATAATTATCATTTAGAAGAGAAACTTTTGATGAAAAAATACGTCTTACCTACCCTAGTCTCATTGGCAATCAGTGGTTATGCCTTCGCAGAGGAACAAGCTGCACCGACAATGCCCCCTGCGGCACCAGCGCCAGAAATGACAGCCCCCCCCGTGCCCTGGTTTGAAATGATGGAAAAACAAAGGGCGCAAATGGAACAGGAGATGGCGCAACAAAGAGCCGAGATGGATAAACAAATGGAAGAACAAAGGGCTCAAATGGAAGAACAGATGGAAGAACAAAGGGCGCAAATGCAAGAGACACAAAAATTCATAGATGAAATGCGCCAAGCCAATAATCCAGAAGAGCGTCAACGTGCGATGGATAAGATGCAACAATATCAGCAGGAGATGCGTGATAAATTCATGGAAGAAAGTGGTATGCCTCCTGCCGGCAGTATGATGCCTCCTGGTGATGGTATGATGCCTCCGTATGGCATGCCAGCCAGAGAGGGTTATGGACCTGGTTATGGCCCAGGTTGGGGTGGTCCAGCTTATGCTCCTGGCCCAGGTTATTATGGCAATCCTTACAACAGAGGTTTCCGTCATCCAATGCAACAACGTTGGGCGATGAAGAAAAAGCGTTGTGAGATGATGGAAAAGCGCGTTGAAAAGCTTGAAAATCAGGTCAAGCAACTTATAGAGGGTAGTAAGTAGTGCCTGAACGATTTCTCGTTTGTTTCGTTCAACTGCTATAGCTTTTCAGAAAATAGGAGTCCAAACTTTAGTTTGGACTCGTCAATTTACAATTTAAATTAAAAAAAAATGAAACTAGAACAAAGAGAAGAAATACGCGAAAATCTCTTGTCAGCTACCACTTGGATACGTTTTATTTTTATGTTGTTTTTTGCTGTGATTGGTTATATTGCCCTTGGCATCACAATGCTCGTGGTACTATTTCAATTTGTTATCGTACTATTGACGGGTAAACTTAATGAACGTATTCTCCCGTTAGGGCAAAGTCTGAGCACGTATGTTCATCAGATACTACTTTATCTTACCTACAACAGCGATGAAAAACCCTTTCCATTTGGCGCATGGCCTGAGTCCAACGAATATAGTGTAGCTACCGATGCTGTAAACCTCGCAAAAGAGCCAGAACCTCCACAAAAGATGGAATAATTATGAAAAGTGATTGAATCCAAGTTTTTGGCAAAAGCTGGGTTATTATATTACTTTTCACAATAATCACTTTTCATTTATGCCACATTTTGTTCATCTCCATTTGCACACTGAATACTCAGTGGTTGATAGCCTCATCCGCATCAAATCCTTAGTGAAAACTGTGCGGGATGCCGAAATGCCTGCTTGTGCCGTCACTGATCAAAGTAATTTATTTGCCCTTGTTAAATTCTACCGCGCTGCACAATCGGCAGGCATTAAACCTATTATCGGTGTTGATGTGTTGCTCCATCATGACACAGAGCCCCCTTCTCGCCTCGTTTTATTGTGCCAAAATGAGACTGGCTATCGTAATCTCACCCGTTTAGTTTCGCGCAGTTACACCAAAGGACAAGTCGATAATATCCCTTACTTGCGCCAAGCTTGGTTAAGCGGTGCCACGGAGGGGCTAATTGCGCTCTCTGGAGCGCATGAGGGTGATGTAGGACAAGCCTTGTTGGCGGAACATAGGCATTTAGCGCAGCAACGTTTGGATGAATGGAAGGCTTTATTTCCAAACCGCTTTTATTTGGAATTGCAACGGACAGGGCGCCCCAATGAAGAAAAATATATTCATGCTGTTGTAGCGCTTGCCTTAGAAACTGGCATTCCTGTTGTTGCCACCAATGATGTGCGTTTTTTGAGCAGTGACGATTTTGAGGCCCATGAAATGCGTGTCTGCATTCACGATGGCACGATCCTTGCTGATAAAAACCGCCCCCGCCGCTATAACGCCCAACAATATTTGCGCACGTCGCAAGAAATGGTGGAATTATTTGCGGATATACCAGAAGCCATCGAAAATACTTGGCTGATTGCACAACGTTGCAATTTGCAGCTCACTCTAGGCAAAAATGTTTTGCCTGATTTTCCGATTCCTGAGGGGCAAACTGTTGAAGAATATTTTCGTCATCAAGCCAAAGTTGGCTTAGAACAACGTTTAGGTATTCTATTTGACAAAAATAGCAGCGTTGTCCTTATGACGAACGTTTAGCGCTTGAACTGGATGTCATTGTGCAAATGGGCTTCCCCGGTTATTTTCTCATTGTGGCTGATTTTATCCAATGGGCAAAAGACAATAATATTCCGGTGGGTCCAGGGCGTGGCTCTGGCGCAGGTTCACTTGTTGCTTACACGCTCAAAATCACCGATTTAGACCCCATTCGCTATAGCCTACTATTTGAACGCTTTTTAAATCCAGAACGTGTCTCCATGCCAGACTTTGATATAGATTTTTGCATGGAAGGACGTGATGAAGTGATTGCCTATGTTGCTAAACGTTATGGACGAGAGCGCGTTTCGCAAATTATCACGTATGGCTCAATGGCAGCCAAAGCCGTTGTGCGCGATGTTGGGCGTGTTTTAGGGCATCCACACGGTTTTGTTGATAAAATTGCCAAACTCATTCCCTTTGAAGTAGGTATTACCCTTGATAAAGCCTTAGAAAATGAGGAGGGCTTACGCACCCGCTACGAACAAGAAGAAGATGTGCGAGCACTCATCGATATGGCGCGTCAGTTAGAGGGACTCACACGTAATTGCGGTAAACATGCTGGCGGTGTCGTGATCGCCCCCTCCATGCTCACCGATTTTACCCCCCTCTATTGCGAACAAGACAGCAGCGACTTAATGACGCAATTTGACAAAGGCGATGTCGAAGCTGTTGGCTTAGTCAAATTTGACTTTTTAGGATTGCGTACACTCACTATCATCAAATGGGCATTGGAAACGGTCAACCATTTTGCTGAAACACCCGTTGATATTTCAAAAATTTCGCTGAATGATCCTGACACTTATGACTTACTAAAAAGGAGCAATACCACTGCCGTTTTCCAACTTGAATCGTCGGGCATTAAGAAACTGATTAGGCAACTGCGCCCTGACACTTTTGAAGATATTGTCGCCTTAGTCGCTTTATATCGTCCAGGCCCTTTGCAATCTGGCATGGTAGATGATTTTATTAAGCGTAAACATGGAGTTGCCCAAATTGAATATCCACACCCTGATCTCGCCCCGATTTTAAAATCAACTTACGGTGTTATTGTTTATCAAGAGCAAGTCATGCAAATTGCTCAAGTGTTAGCTGGTTATACCCTGGGAGGTGCGGATTTACTCAGAAGAGCCATGGGTAAGAAGAAAAAAGAAGAAATGGATAAGCAACGGGCTGTGTTTATGAAAGGTGCTGTCGCACGAGGCGTTAAAGACAAAACAGCCACTTCTATTTTCGACTTAATGGAAAAATTCGCCGCTTATGGCTTTAACCGCACACTTCAAGAAGGTACAGAGATTTATACACTTGAAGGCCTCAAAAAAATCGAAGACTGTCAAGCGGGTGATGAAGTGCTGACCATAACACCGACTGGGCAACATAGCCGCTCCAAAATCGTTCAACGCCATAATCATGGACAGGTACCGATTTGGGCCATCACATTTGATGATGGTACCATTGAAAAATGCACACTTGATCACAAATGGCTGACAAAATATGGACAGTTACCTCTTTGGGCCATCATCCAAATGGGTGAACCAGTGTGGGGCAGCACTTCCTACAAAACGCATAATTCTGCTAAAAAAGTTGACTCTGTTCTTCAGGCGAAATTGGTGATCAATCCATCTATTGATGCACAATTTCAAAAACAGCTCTGGAAAACTTACATTTTTCAACCTCGCCCCCTTGTAGAAAATGAATGGAAATTCGCGCCAGAAATGGTGCTTAGGAAGCCAACACAAGCTACTTTTTTAGGATCAATTCAAGGTTATGATCTTGAGGTAGATAGTCCTGAACATAATTTCATTTTAGCCTCTGGTTTATGCTGCTCAAATTCTCACTCTGCCGCTTATGCCCTTGTTTCTTACCAAACCGCTTGGCTCAAAGCCCATTACCCTGCCGCATTTATGGCAGCCGTCTTATCAGCAGACATGGACAACACAGATAAAGTCGTGATGTTAATTGACGAATGTCGCACCATGAGCCTTCACATTTTGCCACCTAATATTAACCAATCCTTTTACAAATTCGCAGTACCTGACGATCAAAATCAATCAATTCTCTATGGCTTAGGCGCTATCAAAGGCGCCGGAGAAGCCGCACTGGAAAGCATTATTGCAGAACGCCAGCAAAACGGCACTTTTAAAGATTTGTTTGAATTTTGCCGCCGTATTGATTTACGTAAAGTGACTCGGCGCATTTTAGATCCCTTGATCAAATCAGGTGCATTAGACGATTTAGGAGAAAATCGCGCTGTGATAATGGCTTCTTTAGAAAATGCCATTAAATCTGCAGAACAATATTCAAAAAATACAGCAGTTGGACAAAACGATATCTTTGGCACCCAAAAAGCGACTGAAGAAGAAGTGCCACTGTTTGCCAAAGAAGTCACTCCCTGGAGCGAAACAAAGCAATTAAATGGGGAAAAAGAGAGTTTAGGCCATTATTTAAGCGGACATCCCATCACTCCCTATTTATTTGAACTGGCACAATTAGCCCGTAAGCAATTATCCAACCTCAAGCCCACAGAGAGGAAACAAACTGTGCGCGTCGCAGGTTGGGTAACAAATTTGCGTATCAATAACACCAAACGTGGACGCATGGCTTTTCTCACCCTAGACGATAGCACAGCACGATTAGAAGTCAAAGTGTATTCTGACTTATATTCAACGGTGCATGACATTTTAATCAAAGACTCCCTATTAATCGCAGAAGGTGAAGTGCGTTTGGATGAGTACACTGATGGTTATACCATGACAGCCACCAAATTGTTAACGCTAGAATATGCCCGTGAAGCTTATGCCAATCGCCTAGAAATGACGATTTCAGCTAACACCTCTGAAAATTTAGCCCCAAAATTAAAAGACACTTTTACTCCCTATCGCCAAGGACGATGTCGAGTTTTAATTCATTACCTATGCCAAGAAGCCCAAGTTGAAATGGCGCTTGGTGATGGTTGGCGAGTTTTTCCGCGTCCTGCATTGCTTCAGGACTTAAAAAAATTGGTTGGAGAAGATAAGGTTAAGGTGATTTATTGAGAGTGCAACACTGCATTCCCACGCCTTCGCTAAGAACGAGAAACCTGCAAATAACTACAAGGATTACTTTTAAAAAAGGATAAGTCTTGCGCCGCCCCAGAGTTGGGGTTTATCCTTTATTAAAAGTAATCCTTGTAGTTATTCATGGGTTTGAGAAAGAGGTTGCGTAACATCACTGATTCAAACACTCAAGTCCTATCGTTTTAAGAGCCCGTTAAATAGGGCTTAATAAATTCACGGATTTTCCGCATTTGAAACTCATCAGCTAATTGTTGCAGTTTTGTAGCAAAAGGCGCAAATTTTTCGTTTTCTTTTTGTAACTGAATAGCTTCCTCAATGAGCCCCTCCACATTACCTCTCATAGCCAAATCATACAATCTTTTAGCGGCTTCAGTGGGTGGACCAACCAAAGGTTGTGATTTTTTTGGAACTGGCAAAATAGCTGGGGGCTCATTCTCAAATATCCATTCCAAATTCAAATGTGTGTGCAACTTTTTCAGCAATTCATTTGTTTGTATGGGTTTGGCAATGAAATCGTTACAACCTGCCAATAAACTCTCCTGCTGCTGCTCTTTAAAGACACTGGCTGAATTGGCAATAATGATAACATCTAAACCCGATTGGCGTATTTGACGGGTGGCTTCAAATCCATCCATCTCTGGCATCAATAAATCCATCAAAATTACATCAGGTAGTTGTGCTAAAGCTTTTTCAATACTTTTATAACCATCTGTGGCTTCCAATATTTTAAAACCCAACGGGGAAAGGAAATGCTTTAACATAGCGCGGTTGGTTTTTGAATCATCAACCAACAAAATTTTGCGTGGTTTACCTTTGAATCCTATGATAGTACGTTGAGGATTTTTATCAATAGGCAACCACCCAACGGCTTCCGGTAATACCAACTGAAACCAAAAAGTACTGCCCTTGTTAAGCGTACTTGCAACATTTAATGTGCCCCCCATCATTTCTACCAATTTTTTGCTGAGAGGTAAGCCCAGCCCAGTTCCCTCACTTTTTTGAACATTGACTTGCTTGAAAGGTTCAAAAATGGTTTCCAAGTGATTTTGGGCAATGCCATGTCCAGTATCCTCAATCTGAAAAAGGATGGCGTTATTGTGCTGATTAACTTGAAAGCTAATGAAACCATCATCAGTAAACTTGACTGCATTACCAAGCAAATTGATCAGTACTTGGCGTAATCGGGTATCATCAGCATTGATTGCTATAGGTAAAGTTGATTGGAATTCATAATTCAATTTAATCCCTTTTTCTTGGGCACGAACTTGAATGATGTCAACAACTTCCTTAAGAAAATTCTGGAGATGAAAATCCTTTGGTCTCAGTTCCATTTTACCCGCTTCGACTTTGGACATATCCAGAATGTCATTGAGCAAAAGCAACAAATGCTCCCCCGATTTTTGAATGGTATTGATAGCATCCAATTGTTTTGAGTTTAAAGTTTTATCACCCTTAAGAATTTGGGCAAAACCTAAAATACCATTCAGTGGCGTTCTGATTTCGTGACTCATGCTGGCTAAAAATTGACTTTTTGCATGGTTAGCGCCTTCTGCTGCCTTCTTCGCCAGTTGTGCTTTTCTTTCAGCCCGTTCACGCTCTACAATTTCTCTTTGCAATTGCGCGTAATATCGGGAGAGTTCTTGTGCAACATTTTCTGCATGTATGGCTACTTTTTCAGAATTTTTAAAAAGAGCGTACATATTTAGCAACAAACCAATCATAACTAAAATGTAGCTCACTTTTTTGATAAAATGCGCGGCGTTGAACATCATATCGAACAAATGATCTGAAAAAGCCATAAACATGACTTGCCCCATAAATCCAACAATGATTGATAAAATTAGCCAGTGCTCAAAATCATCATTTTTCCACTCTCCTTTTTTTAAATAACCAATCAGGGCTAATAAAAAAAAGAAGGCAGGCACAAACTCTTCAGGGCGATGAAAAAACAATTCAGGATAATAAGCGCGGGGGAGTGGTATAAAAGCTAAAAAAATAAAACTGGTTATTGTCAAAACGCCAACGCCTATATAAACGATATAAGCATGAATTATAGCTTTATCACCCAGTTTCTTTTCTCTTTGCCAAGCGCTTAAACATAATAATATTGATAAAAACAGGCGAGAGGCAACCCAACTCCACGGAATCAAATGAGACGGCGGTGAGGGAAAATAAATCTCAAAAAACGTAGAAGTCACAATAGCATGATAAGCATCCAACATGCCAGTTCCCAAAAAACCAGTGCCAAGAAACAAAAATGTGTTGTTTTTTTTGCTATAAAAACGGGCTAGCGCCATCGTACCCACAATAAGGGCTAAGACAGCAGCTATTGTTTCCATAATGGTGTGAAGCTGTTTGGAGCCTTGCCATGTTGAATCTCGTAGTAAAAAATATCCTAAAAAAAGTACAATAAAAAATACTATGTAAAGGATTATTTTATTTTGGGTTTTTGTTTTAATAAACATTGGCTGGGGTTCCTCTAACATATATCAATATGAAATATGATAGCATTTTTTGTGCCAAATATTAATTATTCAAATCTGTTGTAAAATAAAATCCGATTTTTTGAAAAAATTTGCCCTGAAAACTTTGAGCGCATCAGCTATGGCATTAATCAAACACATGCTGTTGACGCGTAACATCATAGCGCCATTGCCATATATGAACCAAACTCCTGACATTTTAAAAAAAATTCTCCAACGCAAAGTCGAAGAAATTGAAGCACATTGCCAACAAATTTCTTTGCGTACTTTAAGTCAACAGGCTGCTAATAGTCAGCCACCGCGTGGATTTGTTGAAGCCATCAGAGCCCGACTACAACTACAGCAACCTGCCGTTATTGCTGAAATTAAAAAAGCCTCTCCCAGTAAAGGCGTGTTGCGGGCAGATTTTGATCCTGTTGCAATTGCAAAAAGTTACGAACAACATGGGGCCACTTGTATATCTGTTCTCACCGATAGAGATTTTTTTCAAGGCGCTGATAAGTATTTACAACAAGTCCATAATGCATGTAATATACCTATTTTGCGTAAGGATTTTATTGTTGACGCTTATCAAGTTTATGAAGCACGCGCTATTGGTGCTGATTGCATTTTGCTTATCGTAGCGGCATTAGGTGATGCACAATTACAAGATTTGGCTGGTTTGGCAACCCATTTAGACATGGATGTACTTGTTGAAGTGCATGATCAGGACGAATTGGAGCGGGCGTTGTTACTCAATATGCCCTTGATCGGTATTAATAACCGCAATTTGCGGACTTTTGAAACGCGCTTAACAACAACTTTGGAGTTATTACAATGGATTCCTAAAGACTATATCGTTGTTAGCGAAAGTGGTATTCATACACCTGAAGATGTTACCTTATTGCGTCAGGCTGATGTGCATACTTTTTTAGTGGGTGAAGCTTTTATGAAAGCGCCTGAGCCAGGTATTGCGTTGAGTCGATTGCTTAATTAAGCCGCTGACAAGTTAGTACTTTGTCAAGCGAATTTTGGAGGAATGGAGTCCAAACTTTGGTCAGGCTGTCCCAAACTAAAGTTTGGACTCTGACCAGACAAAATCAAATTGACAGAGTACTAGCACTTTGTCATCTTGAACCACAACAATAGAATATTTACTATGGAAACAATTAACGAAACATCATTTACGATAACCTTGGATCACGTTAAATTGAGTGACACCATTGGTGATTTAATTAAAAAAGCGCGTTTACAAGGGAGAAAGTTTAAGATTTCGATTACAGTAGAAGAACCCATAATTTCTGAGAAAACAACTCATCCTTTGGCTGATTATCTTGAAAACAATCATCCATTTAGTGGACTTTCCGAAACAATGAATAGAGCAACTAAAGAAATTAGAGAAGGCATGAGTGAAAAATTGTTTGATAAATTTGCAAAATAAGTCTATGGAATTTTTATTTGATACTGATATTGTTTCTTATGCTGGCGATGACCAATCCCCATATTATACCCCTGTTATTCAGAACTTAAAGAAGCTCTCAGACAAAGATAAAATTTATCTATCAGATTTATCTGTTTATGAATATAAAGCGGGTTTATATCTCCTTGCTGAAAACGAAAGGAAAAGGATATTAAAAGGATTCAATCGTATAATGCAATATATTACTACACTACCATTGAATCCAGAAAAAGGGGGAAGAATATTTGGGGAAATTCGCTCAGAATACCAAAACAGAACTGGCATCAATAATAAGGCACTTAAAAAACATGCGGTTGATATGATTTTGGCGAGTGAGGCAATTTGTAATGATATGATTCTTGTTTATAATGACAACATTTATCAGAAAATTGCTGAAATGCGTTCTGATTTTAAAATTGAAAAATGGACAGATTAAGGGCTGCATATCTGATTTTGTCTCAACAGTCACAAAATTGGGTATGACTGATCAATTGATATTAAAAAAGGTTCATGCACTTTGACGTTGGCAGGACAAAGCAGCTGCAAAAAAATCAG